>JAKBCM010000139.1 GCA_021807845.1 Pseudomonadota bacterium | reverse complement strand
TGCAATCATTTTACGGATGGTGAGCAAGGTTTGCTGAGGCATTCCAAGCAGGCTTAAATTCAGTTGTGCTGCTTCTTTATCCAAGATTCTAAGCACAATACGCTCACCATGATTCGAAGGAAGAGTAGATACACGCACATCAATATTTTGTCCACCTATCTTAAGTGCAATGCGACCATCTTGTGGAATACGTTTTTCAGCGATGTCCAGTTTGGCCATGACTTTGACCCTAGAAATAACCAAAGGTGCAATGCCTCTTTGAATTTCTAGTACTTCTTGTAACACTCCATCGATACGGTTTCTCACCAACACTCGGCTTTCATAAGTTTCGATATGAATGTCTGACGCTTTTTGCTTAATGGCTTGAGTGAATAGGGCATTGAGCAGACGAATAATGGGGGCATCATCTTGAGTGTCTAGTAAGTCTTCACTCACAGGCAGCTGTCCTGCCAGTTGAGCCAGGTCTAGGTCTTCTTCCATGCCTTCTGCTGCATCCAATATAGAAGATTGAGATTGATAGACTTGGGCGAGATGTTTCTGAAACTCAGTGGTTGTGACTTCTTGTAATTGCATTGTTTGAGAACAAAAGCGTTTGACCTCAGCAAGAATAGGTAAAGGGGTGTGAGCTAAGTGATATAGAATCACGGCTCCTGTTTCAGACGTATCCGCTAGAACGATTCCATGTTTTTTTGCAAAAAGGTAAGGTAGGCGTTTTTTGGTATCCATAACTTATTTGGTCGCAATGATGGGTTCAGGAGGTCTACTAAAAGGTCTCGGTAGATTGGTTGTATGAAGAGGTTGCAACACGGTTGCCTTATTTCGTTGCTCATATTCTTGTGTACGCAACCAATCCAATTGGTATTGTCGCAAGTCATTATATTTGGCACCTGACATTTGTACGGTCCCTGGTTCGGTTCTTAGAATATGCGGCCTGATAAAAACCATCAACACTTTTTTCTCATGATTGGTAATATTGTGCTGAAATAGGCGGCCAAGGCCTGGAATGCCTCTTAAAA
Organism: Pseudomonadota bacterium; assembly: GCA_021807845.1. The sequence continues at coordinate 2,609 of JAKBCM010000139.1, read as the reverse complement.
TTGGGATGCCATTGTTATCATTTCCTAAACTATCTTGCGCCAAACCGCCAAGAACCACAATGTCACCACTTTCAACATGAACAGAGGTGACAATAGAACTGATGTTAAAGGTGGGATTGGTGCCAGGATCAATGGTATTGGCAGTATCTAAGGTATCATTGCCTTGATCAATTTGCATTTGAATCCCTTTGCCACGGGTAATTTGCGGACGTACATATAAATGTAAGGCTACATTGACCCTGTCAAAAGTGGTATAAGGGCTTGCTGTGGTTGTCGCATTGGCATTATTGGGGTACGAAGATGAAGCGACTGACACCTGTTTACCAATCAGAATTTTGGCTTGTCTGTTGTCCAAAACGACCACGGATGGAGTGGAGAGAATATTGGCTCTTCTAAGACGCGCTAGGGCATAAATTTGTGCTTGAAATTGATCAATTGTTGTTTTTGAGTTCAGAATAGCAAATCCAGGGCGAAACGTATCAGGAGCAAGGGTGGTTTGGTTAATACTACCCCATTCAATCCCTAAACTATTGAAATCATTTTCATTGATTTCAGCAACCAATGCCTCAATCAATAATTGAGCAGGTTTGATATCCAGTTGACTGATGACCGCTTTCAATGTGCGAATCAATGCTGCAGGAGCATTAATGATGATTGAGTTGGTGTTGGGTTCTGCAATAATTTGTACCGTGGGTTTTGTTGACCCTTCATTTTGTGTACTTGCTCCAGTGGTATTGGGCGTGGCGGCATTATTGGGTGGTGGTGGAGGTGTTGCGCTTTGGTTGTTGTTCGGTGAGTTGGCGACAAGATTTGAAGCCGGATTTGTACTGTCTAGTGCGGGTCTTGTGATGGTACCGATAGTTGTACCCACATTACCACTAAAATTGGCTTGAGCAATGCCAGCTAAAATAGGGACAACATCTTCGGCACGTAAATAATTGAGGTAAATCACTTGGGTATTCCCACTATTTCCATTCAGATCATGCTTGTCTAGTTTAGCAATCAATAAACGGAGTCTTATTCGTTCTGTCTTATTACCACTCAGCAAAATGGAATTGCTTCTATCATCAGCGGCTAAAGTAGCTTGATTATGCATTCCGCCACCAGGTTGAGATTTGACCAGCTCTTTCAACGTGGCAACCACGTCCATTGCCAAAGCATGTTTTAAGGGGACCATATCAATGCCATTGGCTGAGGAATTGTCTACTTGGCTGATGATCGTCGCCATTTGCTTAATATTATTAGCACGTCCAGACAATATCAGCATATTTGAGGGAGAATAGGCCGAAACACTACTCCATTGTGGCATGAGTGGACGAAGCACAGGGACCAGTTGTTCTGCAGGTACATAATGAACGGAGATGACTTCGACAAGCATGTCATCGCCTTCTGGTATATGATTAGCTTGACCTAGCATGTCAGGAGACATGGTTTTTGCATCAATATTGGGTACAATCTTGATGATATCGCCATTCGGGATAGCGGCATATCCTGAGACTTGTAAGATGGAAAGAAAAACTTGATACAACTCTTTGTCAGACATGGGTTTATTTGAAACAATAGATACTTTTCCTTGAACTCGAGGGTCAATAATAAAATTCTTGTTTGTGACCCGAGACACTTCGGCAATGACTGCACGAATATCAGCATTTCGTAAGTTCCATATTTTTTCCGAAGGTCTTTCAAAGCTGACTTGATCATCTGGTGTGGCTTGTTCTTCAGATTGTAACGTGGGAATTTCACTGATTTTTTTTTCAAGCTCGCGTGCGATGGCGTAATCTTGAATGGGACCGACTTGAACGAAAAAGGTATTTTTACCTGTTGCCTTTTCTAAGCTAACTGGCTGTTTTATGATTTCTAATAGATATTTTTGTAATTTGGTAGCGGTTGTTTTGTCGCTAAAAGAACCTGCTTGAAGTAAATAAGCAGGCTTTCCTCCTTCAGGAATAACTTTGATAGAGACTTCAGTTGCATGGATACAATATGACCAAAACAACATCATGATATAAAGCGTGATTCGCATTCAAGAGCCAGATAATCATTGGTTGTAACATGATAACCAAAAATAGAGGTATTTATCCAACAAAATCATCATGGGGAATCAAGTTTGAATGATCAACCAGTTCGTAACAAACTACATACTTCATTTCATTGGTCAATGGTGTTAGGATTTTCTTGACAATAAGAAAGGCAGTGATTTGTTAAGGCTAAGGATCATGGTAATCATTAAATATTGTCTGCTTGGAGTTTTGTTTTTCTCTTTGTTTGCAGATAAGGCATTTTCGGAAAAAGCGTGTGATACTTCAAACTGGCAATGCCATGATGCTTTTAATCTTTCTCTGGGGTATATATTTACCCATGTTTTTTTCACCGATAAACAATTTTCCTTACCGTTAAATTCACAAACGATCGTAGATTATTCGCCTGCCAAAGACTTTCCGAATAATTTTGATGGTATTCGTGCGGGTTTTGGATCCAAATTGTTTGATAATAAAAGATTTCAATAGAGCTCTTGCATAACCTCCCTAAAGTTCAAAATTATAAATTCCAGCAATCAAATTAAATCTTAATCCAAATCGTTTTCTTCTGTTTCGATAACGATCAGCAAT
>JAKBCM010000138.1 GCA_021807845.1 Pseudomonadota bacterium | reverse complement strand
TCAACGAAAGAAAAAATAGTCTTGATGTTTTCTATTTAGAATCTAGTCCTTCGAGACGCGTGCTATGCACGCTCCTCAGGGCGAACGGATTAGGGAAAAATGGCTAAACTCGAGATGATATTTTGCTTAAGGAATTATGATGAAATTGACAGTATTGTGCATCATCGATAGACTCTGTCTAAAAAATTAGGGTCACTATTCACCAGGGGTGCCTTGTATTTGAGGCTGAGAAAAACCCTTATAACCTGCTCGGGGTAATGCCTGCGAAGGGAGAGTGGACTTGAAAGATTTATTTCTTTGGCTTGTTCTCTTCTTTCTCGAATCATTTACCTCGATGATGACAAAGAATGAAAGAGCGTTTTATGAAACCTTATTGGCTTGCTAAAAGTACCGATGTTCTCACCCAGATTTATCGCCACCCCTTTAATCAGCAACTGTCCCAGGGGACCTTGTCTAAAACAATATTTATGGCGTATGTGCAACAGGATGGATTATATTTGCAAGAATTTGCGAAAGCATTGCAAGTTCTCTCCTCTCGATTTCTGAATCAACCCGAAGAAAGGCACTTGCGAAAATGTTCAAATGACATGATTTTATCTGAGCTCAAAATGCAGCAAAAATATCTCAAAAAAACAGAAAGAGGGACTTTTTTTGCGCCACAAGCACATCAACCCATCGAAAAAATACCGGTGATTACCAAATATACTGCACATCTACAGTATACCGTGCGTCACTCTCCTATCCCTGAAGCAGTCGCCAGTTGCCTCCCTTGTTTTTTCATTTATCATCAATTGGGAAAACAAATGGCCCTTCACTCCACACCTAATAACCCCTACCGTGATTGGATTGCCTCCTATTCAAGCCCGCAATTTACCTCGTCTACAGAATTTATGACTGATCTGACCCGCGCCCTCACCCACCCTATTTCTTGTCCTTTATCACAAGAAAGAATCAATTTTGCCTTTTTACAATCCGCTCATTTTGAACTGATGTTCTTTGATGCCGTTTTTTATAATGAGCCACTCGATTTATCCCATGAAAACAGAACATTTCATTTGTAACTGTGATGCCTAAAAATCAGCCATTTTCATGACAAAATTCGGAACGTTAGGTGAACCAAAACCAACGGTATCGCTCCAATTTAAACCAGGTACCTCAGCAAGTGACGAATCCCAAGCAAAAGAAAAGTAGCCACTGCCTTGACCTCTCACAAAAGCAAATGAAGAAAGAGGCGCATCGTTTATTCCGAGAGAAGGTAATGATACAGCACCAGAAATAACTAAGTGGGGTTGAACAATAGGGTTGATGGAAGAACCATATGCTAACTCTGATTGATACGTATACAAATAGGGTGCGGCCGCACCTATGAGAGACTTTCCCTGAATGAGACGTTGTTCGTTAATCAATGCCATAGTACCAGAAAATAATGGGCAAGCTAAACTGGTTCCCCCCCGCTGGCAAGGGGCATCTCCACACGTCGTATTGTTATAAACCAATAATCCTGTCTGGGGATCGCCTAACATCGCTATATCAGGAAGGGCTCGATATTGACTAATGGGGGTTGAATATCCTGCTGCTGTATACCCTACAATCACTTTTTGCCAAGGAGGAAGTGAATAGAGTTGGCTGATACCTCCTCCACTTCCACCAATAAATGCAGGACTTGGTTCACCTAATACATCTATTTGTGTTTCACCCCAGTTTGTCTCAAAAGCATAATGACTGTCATTATCAGTAAAAAGACTCGTTGCAGCAACTGCAGTAGCATAAGTTGAGCTCGCTGGATAGTTCACCGAAGGAGAGGCGGTAGCAGACGGATGTGGTGGATTGAAGCAAGTTCCCTGTAAATTCACATCATCACCACAATCACCTGTTGAATAATTGACAGAAAGACCCTGAACCATTGCATTTTTTAATTGATCTTCAAAACTTGGATAGGTATTTGACGTTTCTACAGCGCTGTAGCTATTACTGATCACATTCGCATTAGAAAAGCCTCCGATATCATGCGTTGGTGTACTCAGGATATAGGGGATTAATTCGTTTATATTTTGACCAGGATCGATAACAACTACGATGTTCGCATTAGGGGCTATGGTATGAGATGCTTGCGTATCAATTGCAACTTCTATATCCCAGACATCGGGGTTACCCGCACACATCGTTGTGTTTTCAGAAATGACACTGTAATTATTTTGTGCGTCAACCACAACAAAATTTACGCCATATTGAAACTGGGGTAAAGTCGTTCCACTGAACAGATTTGCATCATTCATAATATCCCCTGGCGTTTCATTTTGGGGACACCCATCTACCAAGACGATGGTTTGGCCTCTGCCTGTGAGATTGGAAATGGCTGATAAATGATAAGCCGTTCGAAGCTTTTCTGCGGTGAATCCAGATAATGATGCTTGGGTTGGGGTATAGCTGAGCGCATTGACACTAGGGTTTTGTTGATTCGGTTTAAATCGTGGGAAAGTACTTAAACCCGAAACGTCAGACACAAAGGCCATGATTTCCGAACTTATTTTTGGCTTGTTCGTATTAAAATACACACGTTCACCCTCAAATTCATATCGGTTTATTTTGATTTGAAACAGTTTTTCAATTTGCGATACGGTACCGGTCACTTCTATCAGGAATGGATTTTTAAGCTTGGCTTCAAGTCCTTGGGTTAGAAAGTAGCGCTTTACGGTTTGAACCATTTCTTTGCTAGGGGCATATTCTTCATTAAATTCATCATTGCTAAGAAAATGCTGATATTTTGAGCTATTGGGATTATATATATCTGATATTGTTTGATTCAGCCTTGCTTCGTTTCTCAATTTAAGTGAAACAAAGACATGCATTTTACTTTTGGGTGCCATTGGCCCAATAAACTTTGCTTGCCTGGGTAACATCAAATGAGGGCTGAATGATTCAGCTTGACTATTGCTGACATCAGCAAAAGTGAGTTCACTTGCCAATAATAAAGAAAACAAACTGACCATGAGTCCTTTGCGCATAAGACCAACCCACTTGATATTCTGTGTTATCATTCGTGTTTCCCATGTGTTTTGCCCTCACCTCATTAGACCATGTTAGCAAAGAGTAACTTTGCCTCAAAATGAACACGAACGACGAGCCTATCCATTATCATGTCTATATGTACCGGACAAAAAACCCCTGGGTCAATGACGTTAGCTGTGTTAAACTCTGGCTCATTATCACTGCCGGATGAGACATGGAACATTGGCGAGACTTATTGGATTATGTTCTTAATCTTGACATCTACTTGATGGGCTTTGTCAATGCACATGGTATGTGGACTTATTTGCTCGCCTTCGCCGTGATTTTTTGTGAAACGGGACTCATCATTACCCCATTTCTCCCTGGTGATTCCTTACTTTTTGCTATGGGAAGTCTGACTGCACACACACATAGTCCCATCCATATTCTTCTCCTCTTACCGCTATTGATCATGGCATCTATTTTAGGAAACTATGTCAATTACAAAGTAGGACGCTTTATTGGACCTAGTATATTTTCAGTCGAAAAATCTCGGTTTTTCAATCAAAAGCATCTGCAAGATGCTCATGCATTTTATGAAAAACATGGCGGAAAAACCATTATTCTTGCCAGGTTC
>JAKBCM010000137.1 GCA_021807845.1 Pseudomonadota bacterium | reverse complement strand
CAAGAATCATCTCTTCAAGGCCAATGTCATAACGCAACCCCACCTCTCTTAGCGTTTCAGATGCGTTTGGATGAGTGTACTCTATCTCCCCTACAATATTTCCATCGGATGGAATCACATAGATCGATGCATAAGAAGGATTTACAATCGCAAACAAGATTATTGAAAAACAAACAAGCCTCCAAATACTTTTCTCAATAGAGGAAAGAGCCAACATTCTTTTTAAACTCCATTTTTGGTAAGCGGCCTTCATTGTTCTTCTCATCTGCGACAGATCATTGTGTAAGTTGGGTCATAGTCCAACCATGTTAAAACTTTTTTCACAACATGGTTGAGTCCAACCCCCAACCTACATAGCAATAGAGTTGAATTGTGATCTGCTACAAACCAGTATCTGCTCTGAATCGCTCACCAAATTGGGTTTCTAGAGTGCGAAATAACTCGTTTAGCTTATCATGACCAAAATGTTTGGCATAATGCATAGGACCACCACGAAAGGGTGCAAACCCAGTACCAAAGATCATCCCAGCATCAAGCAAATCGGCATCTGCCACAACTCCTTCGCGCAAACACGCCGCAGCTTCATTAACCATACGAAGGATCAGTCGATCGGCAATTTCTTTTTGTCCAGTAGTCACCGTCAACTTATGCTTCACTGGTTTACCATTTTGATAACGATAGAACCCTTCCCCTGTCTTTCGACCCAGCTTCCCTTCCTTGACCATATTACGTAGCTTTTCAGGAACCGTTCCACCAAAGTGTGACGTTAAATTATTAGCAACGGCCAGACAAACATCCATACCAACCGTATCTGCCAATTCAACCGGCCCCATCACCATACCAAATGTTAGCGCAGCATTATCTATCAATTCGGGACTATATCCTTCATTAAGCAATTGTACACACTCCATAAGATACGGCATCAATACTCGGTTCACTAAAAATCCAGGGCTTGAATGTACTGGAAGAGGTAAACGACCAATTTGTGCCACAAATGCACAAGCATCATGAGTGATGGATTTTGTCGTTTTAGATCCACTCACGACTTCAATGAGTTCCATTTTAGCGACTGGATTGAAGAAATGAATTCCTACCAAACGATGCGCATTCTTCATGACCTGGTTGATTTCATCTAATGGGATACTTGAGGTGTTTGTAGCAATGATTGCATTGGGTTTAGCATGAGATTCCACATGCTTCATGATAGCTTGTTTTACCTCAAGATTTTCAAATACCGCCTCAATGATCACATCTGCATGTTTGACACCTTGACCATCCGGATCAGCAATTAAATGATCCATTGCAGATTGGATCAAGCGTGGTTTTTTTAATTTTTTCTTAAATAGTTGATAAGCTCGTGCAATTGCGGGTGCAATTTGTTCATAAGATTTGTCTTGTAATGTAACACGCAACCCTCTTAGTGCACACCATGCAGCGATATCTCCACCCATGACTCCAGCACCTATCACATGAACGTGTTCCGCTTGAAAATGAGAATCCTTGGCAAATCCCTTCATTCGTTCACGTAATAAAAATGCTCTGATAAGATTTGCTGCCGTATCACTCTGACTCACCAATTGCTCTACCGAATCGGCTTCTTTTAAATAAGCACGCTCACCAAATCCACCTTCTTTTTCCCATAAATCTACTACTGCAAAAGGCGCAGGATAATGATCTTGGCGAACTTTTTTCATCAGTTGATAACGCATCACTTTGGCAATGATTGTTCGAACCCATGAAAGATGAGTCAACGACTGCAAAAAGTTAGGTTTATGCTTAGGCGGTGTTTTGTCAATATAATAGCGGGCAGCACGAAAAAGCTGTCTTAAAGGGACGACTTCATCTACTATCCCTAAACTCTTTGCTTTTGCGGCGGAGGCTGGTTTGCCCGTTAAAATCACTTCAGACAAAGCATGAAATCCACCAATCAGTTTTGGCAATCTAACCGTTCCACCCCAACCAGGATGAATGCCAAGCATCACTTCGGGTAATCCAATCAAGGTGTTCTTATCGTCTGTCGCTATACGATAATCACAAGCCAATGCCAATTCGAGACCACCACCCATACAAAATCCATCAATCAAGGCAATTGTTGGGATATTTAGGGCTTCAAGATATGAAAAAACAGCTTGCCCTTTACGCAAAAAATCAACCGCTTCACTGGGATAAGTAAATTGAGCAAAAGCACTCACATCAGCCCCTGCAATAAATCCCTTTTGTTTCAGAGAATGGATGATCAATCCTTTTGCATCAGATCGTTGTGATATTTCATGCAATAAACCATTCAGCTCATCAAGCACTTGATTATCAATGGTATTTACTGAGGCATTGTGTCGGTTGATCCCAAGCCATATCACACGTTCATCATCTATCTTCATTTCCCAATTTTTATACTTACTCATGTCCTTTTACCCCAGTCACACGTTCCAAGTAAACAGCGCCACCTTGACCACCGCCAATGCAAATCGCGGCTATTCCACGTTTTCCTTTATTTTTCTCTAAATTTTTCAACACGTGTAAAATGATCCTGGCTCCACTCGCACCAATGGGATGACCAACAGCAATTGCACCACCTTCTTGATTCAATGAAGCAAGTTTTGGAGCACCTACAGCTTCTTTAAAGCCTAATTGTTCTCGACAATAGGTATCATCATCAAATGCTGCCATGCACCCAAGCACTTGAGCGGCAAAAGCTTCATTGATTTCCCAGCAATCAAAATCAGCGGGTTTTAAATGATGGCGCTGCATGATAGGCGCTGCTGCATGTACAGGACCCAATCCCATTTGAGAAGGATCTAAGGCCGCCCATTGAGAATCCACGATTCTACCCATCACACTCAGTCCATATGTATCAATAGCTTTGGCACTTGCAAGCAGCAATAGACAGGCACCATCTGTAATTTGTGAGCTGTTGCCTGCGGTAACCATGCCATATTTTTTGTCAAAAAAAGGCTTCAATGTTGCTAATTTTTCAACTGTAGAATCTGTACGATATCCGGTATCTGCTGTATATACCTGACCTTTGTTATCAATGATAGGAACGACTTCATCCATCCTATCTTCAGCATATGCTGCTGCCAATCTAGAATGACTTTCGGCAGCAAATGCATCCATTTGTTCACGACTAATGCCAAAACGATAGGCAACTTTTTCAGCCGTTTGTCCCATATTTAAGCCAACAATAGGATCTGTTAATCCGCGCAATAGTGCGATAACTGGAGCCAGAAAAGAAGGTCGAAGTTGCGTCAATAATTTGATACGTTGTCCCATGGTTTTCGTGAGATACCAGCGAGAGAGCCAACCGACCATATGTTGATTGAACAATAATGGTGCATGACTCATGGCATCTGTACCACCTGCCAGCACCAGATCACTACGACCACTAGCAATTTGCATGGCAGCATTATCAATGGCCTGCATCCCGGAAGCACAATTTCTCATCACAGTAAAAGCAGGCACTTTGTCACCGCATCCAAGTCTGAGTGCTGCAACTCGCGCAATATTAGCTTCGTCAGGACCTGGCATAGCAGATCCAATAATGACCTCATCAATTTGAGAAGGCGAGAATGGTTGGCGATTTAACAAAGGAAGTCCAGCAGCGACTGCCAGATCCGAGCCACTGAAAG
>JAKBCM010000011.1 GCA_021807845.1 Pseudomonadota bacterium | reverse complement strand
ATTTATAAGTGAGAATAGTCGACACTTTTGTAACAAAATAGAAACCTATCTAGCTGGCATGTTAAAATCAACGATGGTGACTGACACAATATGACACATATTTCTAAACCCTCCTTAGTTGACTCCCACTGCCATTTGCACCACATTGATTTGTCGTCTTTTGGCCAAAATATTGCAGAAGTGATTCAATTAGCACGAGACAATGAAGTGGAAAGAATGCTTTGTGTATGCCTTGAATTAGACGATTTACCAACACTTCATCAATTAGCAGACACTTATCCAGATATCAGTACCTCAGTAGGCATTCATCCCAATACAGTGCTTGAAAGTGAGCCAGATGCAGCCATGTTAATGAAACAGGCTGAACATCGCTCATGTGTGGCCATAGGCGAGACGGGGTTGGATTACTATCGTACAACTGAAATGAGAGAGCGTGAGCGCCAAAGAGCGCGATTTCGAGAGCATATTCTTGCTGCACGTCAGTCCTCTAAACCTTTGATTATTCATACTAGAGAGGCAGCCGCTGATACCATACGTTTGATGAAAGAAGAAAAAGCAGATGAAATTGGTGGGGTGATGCATTGTTTTGCCGAAGATTGGCAAGTGGCAGAGCAAGCATTGGATTTGAATTTTTATATTTCTTTTTCTGGCATTGTCACGTTTAAAAATGCAGTTGAATTGCAAAGTGTCGCGAAAAAAGTGCCTTTTGATCGGATATTGATTGAAACAGATTCGCCTTATTTAGCGCCTGTTCCTTTTCGAGGTCAACAAAATCACCCAGCCTTGGTGAAACATGTGGCGTTGATGCTCTGTGAACTGAGAGGAATAGATTATGAGCGCTTGGCCAGACAAACAACAGAAAATTTTTATCAATGTTTTAGGTTAACCTAATTGGGTGCGAAAGTAGCAACTACTCTATTTATCTTCGACGATGTTGATGATGTGTAGGAGTCACAATGAAATTATTGATTGGCTTAATGTCTGGGACCAGCATGGATGGGATAGACGCAGCCTTGGTTGATGTAGAAAGCAATACCCTCGCTTCAGGAATGACGTATCCCTATAGTGATCAAGTGAAATCAAATTTAACTAGGGTACTAAATAGCGAGACAGTCAGTCTAGAACAGTTATGTCAATTAAATACCTTGATAGGGCGTGATTTTGCTTCAGCGGTTCATTCATTGTTAGAAACATCTCATAAAAGACCCTCAGAAGTTGTAGCTGTAGGCAGTCATGGACAAACGATTGTTCATGATGCCACAGTTGTGATTCCATATACCCTGCAACTGGGATGCGCGCATACAATAGCTGAGTTAACAGGGATACCGGTCGTTGCCGATTTTAGAACGCGAGATCTCGTGATAGGGGGGCAGGGGGCGCCATTTGCGCCACTCTATCATCAAGTTCTATTTGGGGATACAAAATCTTCACAAGCCATTGTCAATATCGGAGGGATCTCGAATGTCACTTATCTAAAGGATGGCATTGCGATAGCCGGTTATGACGTGGGTCCTGGTAATTGTTTACTCGATCGCTGGATCAACCAACACTTAAACGTCCCGTTTGATCAAGATGGTCAGTGGGCAGCGACAGGTATTGTGCTAGAGGAGTTACTAGCGGCACTTCTGTCTGATCCCTATTTTGCACTTTCTCCACCCAAAAGTTTAGGCAAGGAGTATTTCTCAGATCCATGGTTGTCAACATACTTAAAGCCTGAGTTTGAACCCCAAGATGTGCAAGCAACACTCGTGGCATTGACGGCAGCTGCTATCGCCAATGATCTCAAGAAGAGTCCATTCCAAGCAAAACGCCTCGTTCTTTGTGGGGGGGGAACCCATAATCACGCTTTGCAACATGAATTAACACGCCAGTTACCTGGACTGAACATTCTCTCTTCGCAAAAAGTGGGTATTGATCCAGATTATATTGAAGCAATGATGTTTGCCTGGCTCGCAGATAAAGCCATGAATCGAGTTCCACTGGATTTTGGGCTTATTACGGGTGCGAAAAGACAGGCGATATATGGTGCTATGTATGCTCCAGGGTTCATTCAACACGATTGAGGGCGGATGAGGGGTTGTTTGGACGGAGTTCTTTTCCGATGTTTGCCCCAAAGGGGCTGGGGTACTCTGGATGACGAATGATAAATCGGACTCAGCATGCATAACATATTTGAAAATAAGGCCAATAAGGTGTAATGTATTATTTTAACAAACAATGACATCATCTTGGCCAACTACTCTATTCCAACCCAAGACCACAGCAAAGTCAGTGCATACCTGATTTTTTTTCTGGCGGCATCATTCTATTTATATGAATTTATTTTGCAAGTTGCTCCTAGTGTGATGGCAGTTCCTATGATGAAAACCTTTCAGGTGAGTGCAGAAGGTTTTGGGGTGATTTCCGCTTTTTATTTTTATGCTTATGCGCCGATGCAGCTCCTAGCTGGGTTATTATTTGACCGTTATGGGCCAAGAAAACTAATGACAGCAGCGCTTTTCTTATGTGCCATCGGTTCTTTTTTCTTTGCTTCAACCGATAGCGTGGTGACTGCGTCCATCGGACGTTTTTTGATTGGAGTGGGGTCTGCTTTTTCTTTTATTGGAGTTTTGGTACTGGTTTCTCGCTGGTTTGTGCCGCAACACTTTGCCATTCTTGCGGGCATTGCACAGTTGATGAGTTCAGTGGGAGCGATGTTTGGTGAAGTACCATTGGCTGCTTTGATTGAAGCAATGGGTTGGCGAGAGGCAAGTTTTATTTTGGCTGAGGTGGGATGTTTATTAGCGTTACTCCTCTGGTGGTTGATTCGTGATTTTCCTCATCAACCCACACAATCTTTACCTATGCGCGGATTTCGTGATGAATGGGATCGTCTCTTACTGGTCTGTAAACGTTCTTATACGTGGATAACAGGAGCGTATGCTTTTTGTATCTGGACGCCCATAGCGGTGTTTGCAGCCTTGTGGGGTGTGCCTTATTTACAAGAAAAACTTCAGGTGAGTCTCGTTGTCGCTTCAGGACTATGTAGTATGATATGGCTTGGTATCGGTGTAGGTAGCCCCTTGTTAGGGTGGGTGAGTGACCGATTTTATAGCCGAAAATTGGCTTTGACTATCAGTTCTTTGTGTGGTCTATTTGCTACGATAATTTTACTGTATGTGCCAATCCCTATCAGTTGGATGTACGCTGTTCTATTTCTCCTTGGGTTTGGTGCCGGAGGGCAAACGGTCAGTTTTGCTGTGGTGAAAGACAATAACCCAAGTCATCTGGTTGGCACGGCTTCTGGCTTTAATAATTTATCCGTATTGGTGGGGGGAGCTATCTTTCAACCCGTTGTTGGGGTGATTTTGCACCGTAGCAATGAATGGCAACTTGATCCTAGTGTCCCCGTGCACTATGCCATCAGTAGTTATCAACTTGCATTGTTGGTGATGCCTTGTTGTTTTCTAGTGAGTTTGATTCTAGCGCTTTGGTGCGTCAAAGAGTCTCATCCGGGCGCTTTACATACAGGCCTCAACACTCCGGGATATTAACGGCAAGTCCGCCCAGAGATGTTTCTTTATAAATGCTTTTCATATCAGCGCCTGTTTGCTTCATGGTTCTGATGACTTTATCGAGTGAGATTTGATGTTGTCCATCACCAATGAGCGCCATACGAGAGGCGTTAACGGCTTTGACTGCTCCCATGGCATTGCGTTCAATACAAGGAATTTGGACAAGGCCCATGACTGGGTCGCACGTCATGCCCAGATGATGCTCCATGGCAATTTCAGCCGCATTTTCTATTTGTTCAATGGTACCACCTAAAACCGCAGTTAACCCTGCTGCAGCCATAGAAGAGGCCACTCCTACCTCACCTTGACATCCCACTTCAGCGCCAGAAATAGAGGCTCCTTTTTTATAAAGAATGCCAATGGCTGCTGCCGTCATAAAGTAGGTGATGATGTCTTCTTTTTTCATTTTATCATGCGCATCTTGGCAATATTTAAGCACCGCTGGAATGATCCCTGCAGCACCATTGGTGGGTGCTGTCACGATTCGACCGCCGGCTGCGTTTTCTTCATTCACGGCCATGGCATATAAGTTCAGTCGATTCATGATATCTGAACGTTCATAAATACTAGTCACACCTTTTTGTTCATTGAGCTTTTGATAAAGATCAGGCGCGCGACGTTTTAAATGTAGTCCACCTGGCAAGAAGCCATCGTGTCGACAACCGTTTTGAATGCAATCATCCATGACTGTGGCAATGGTTAGAATGCCGTTTTCAATGTCATCAAGACTCTGCCAGGTGAGTTCATTGGCGAACATGAGTTCCGTGATACTCAAGTGATTATCTTTACAAAGTTTCATCAACTCAGCACAAGTTTCAAAAGGATAAGGCACTTCATTGTCTTGACTAGAGGTTTCTTCATAAGCTTCTTCAGTGGTGATGAAGCCGCCTCCTATAGAGTAATAGACTTGGCTTAACAAAAGATTCCCTTGATCATCTAGGGCGCTAAATCGCATGCCATTGCTGTGTTTGGGTAAGAGTTCTTTTTGCAAAAAAAGAAAATCTTGTTTTTCATCAAAGGAGATATTTTTCTTGCCACCCAGACAAATCAATTGGGTTTTTAGGATTTCTTGCATCCGGGGGATCATCGATTCTGGTGCAACTGTTTCAGGGTCTTTGCCTTCTAAACCATTCAAAATGGCTTTATCAGTGCCATGCCCTTTACCAGTCAGGGCCAATGAGCCATATAGTTCAACTTTCAGTCGCGCTAATTTGGTGAACACTTCTTTTTTCTCAAGCAAGAGAAGAAACTCATTGGCAGCCAACATCGGTCCTACCGTATGAGAACTAGAAGGACCGATCCCAACGGAAAAAAGATCAAATAAACTAATATTCATGGTTTTATGGCTCAAAAAAATAATAGGCGACTATAATTGAATCATAGCACATGATCATTATATTTTTTGTAAAGAGAAGCTAAATTTGGGGTTGAATTACAGAAACGGGGCAAATCCGAACTTTGAGCCAATTTTTACTAGTTAAGCTCAATTATCTCAATGAAACTCATTTATTCAACAAAATTGCAGTGAATAAAACAGATAATTCATTTTAAAACGATATGTTAACGTGACATAAACCAATCGCATCATTATTACATAAGCGATGAGCATTCAAAATAGCGTGATCAATTCTACATTAATCAGTTCCCCGCATTAAGGTTCGTACTGAAATATCCTCATCAACCTTAGACCAATGAACCCCCATACCGTTACCGATAAAACGCCAGTCTTTTCGTTCTGCGTCAGTTGCGTCTCGCAGCTTTGGAAACCATTCCAAAGGAGCTGAAACTTCCCGACCATCAGCTAAGACAAAATGCAATGAAGTTTTAGTAAAACTAACATCTACTGCATGATCATCAAATTTAATTGCCAAAGTACTTATGCCATTTCTCCAAAAATAACTCTTTATGTTCAATAACCAATAATCTAAGGTTGCTCAATTCATGACTTCTAAATCCATATGAGCTGGCTAAACTAACCGGATTTAGCCAAAATTTACCCACCTTATCTCCATGCTCAATATGAATATGGGGTGGCTCATTTCCCTCTAAACTAAAGAAGAAAAACCGATGACCTTTAATATTTAGTACAGTAGGCATTTCTTTAACCTAAAAATATTTTAATGAACCTACGCGACCTTAAAGTTAATGACATTCTCTAAGGTATACCTAACAACCTTCTATCCGCTATCTGAATAAAAATAAACGTCTTTTTCTCGACCCCAAAATCCAAAGCCATTGTCTTTTATTTTTAATACGCCATCATTTTTCTTCAATGACCGTCTCAAAAATGAAATTATTATCCCTGTGCCGATTCACTATAAATGACAGAGCGAAAGAATCATAGGCGTTAAAAAATAGTTCTGAAAACTTATTTAAAAAATCTAATTTTTTTACCCCCAATAACAACAATTTATTTTTTATTGCGTCTATAAAATTTTTTAATGTACATCGTTTCGTCTCCAAACATTTATCTCTCAGTCTCTTTATGCTGCCTTGTTCCATAGGAATGTTAAGCGTTAGTTTTTCAAATACAGGCATATGTCTCAAGATATTTTATGGAAAAATTATGTGCATTATATGTAAGCATAGAACTATTGTATAGGACTAAGTTAGAGAAGCGCTTTGGATGCGATTGATATTCACACATCTTTTTTAGTGTTTGGTTGTAACTCTTCTTTCAAGGCAGTGCAAAATGCCATCCCATGGTTTTTGATAATGCTTCTAGCATGATTTCTCCCCGAATACTATTGCCCTTATTGTTTACACGAGGACTAAGAACCACAATGCCTGCTTTGCCGGGAACCACAGCAATGGTATAACCAGAAACCCCACTTTTAGCAGGCATGCCCGTTCGTACCATATGTGTTCCTGTCTCATCATACAAGCCACAGGTTGCCATGATGGCTAAGGTAATGGTACTGGTTTCGACGGAAATGATTTGTTTGCCTGTGCCAGGATCGACGCCTCTGTTCGCGAGTAACGTGGGTAAGTATAACATTTGTTCTAGTAGAGCCTCATAAGAACACAAGGCGAAATACAGGTCGAGTGTTTCAGGGACACTACAGCCTAAATTACCCCGACTAAAGAGAAGATAAGCAAGTGAACGATTGCGATCGCCTGTTCTCTTTTCAGAGGCAAAGACCAAGGGGTTAATGCTTAATCGTCGGTTAAATAATTTCTGTACCCAATGTTCAAGCCAGCCAAATTGCTGTTCACCAGTCCCTGGAATATGGGAGCATAACGTAATCGCGCCCGCGTTTAACATAGGGTTCGAGGGTTCAGGCCCAAATTGTTCAAGACGCATGATAGATGAAAAATCATCGCCTGATGGCTCTACTTTGACCCATTTAAATAACTGCTCAACGCCGTATTCTTCAAGCAAACCAATGAGCGGAATCATCTTTGCGGTACTTTGTAATGTCACCAAATTGAGTTCAGCGTTACTATAACTGAAGGTTTCACCACTTAAGGTTTCTACAGCAATGGCCGTGATGTCTTGATTGACATTAGCCAACTCTGGAATATAGTTGGCGACCATACCATCTTGATTTTTTTCTGCAAGGGTTACTATCTTATGAAGTAGTTTCGTGGTGAGCTGTTTCAGCGCCATAGCGTATCAATCGTTAAAAAGGGACGTATTACTTTTAATTTAGCACATATATAGTTTTCTGCCTGATTTATACGAGCCCGTGGGCAGGCTCGGGCTCGCCCACGCCCACGGGCTCGTAAAAACCTGAGCGATTTTGTCCAAAGTCTAGGATTTATGATGCGCCATGGATTAATTGATCTAATTGTTGGCCAATATCAGCGGCTTTCATCAAATGCTCTCCGACTAAAAAGGCATTGATCCCATGAGACTGCATGAATTGAAGGTCTTGATGATGGTGGATCCCACTTTCCGTAATGATAAGTTTATCCTCTGGAATATGTTTTTTGAGATCAATGGTGCATTGAAGATCAGTGACAAACGTATGTAAGTTGCGATTATTAATTCCGATGAGAGGGGTGGGCAAGGTGATTGCGCGCATCAGCTCATTGAGCGTATGACTTTCTACCAGAACTGCCATTTGAAGTGCTAAAGCTTGCTGGCAGAGATCATGTAATTGGATGTCATCTAGTAGAGCTACTATCAATAGAATGCAATCAGCCCCCAATGCTCGACTTTCATCAATTTGATACGCGTCAATGATGAAATCTTTTCGTAATACTGGTAAATGAGTATGAGCTTTTGCTAGAGCTAAATACGCATGATCACCTTGAAAAAAAGGCTTGTCAGTCAGTACTGATAAAGCGCATGCTCCATGAGTTTCATAAATTTGGGCGATCGATGCGACATCAAAGTCTTCACGAATGACGCCACGGCTTGGGGAGGCTCGTTTTATTTCAGCAATAATGGCGGGATGATGAGCTTTTATCGCTCCAATAAAATCTCTAGTGGGTGAGCGTTCCATGTCAAGCAATGAAGACAAAGGGCGTTCTTGTTTCGCTTGTTTGACTTCTTGTTGTTTAAGGGCTCTAATTTTCTCTAGAATACTAGTCATGCTCTGTTCCTACAAAGGTTTGAGTTAAATCTCGTAAGTGTTGAAAGCACCTTAATGCTTGTCCACTGTCTATGGCAAAAGCTGCTTTTTCGATGGCACTACCATAGTCTTGACAGAAGTCGGCACAGTACAATACAGTCGCTGTATTTAATAAAACAATATCTCGAGCAGGGCCTTTATGCCCCGAAAATACCGATTTTGCTAGTGCTAAACTCTCTTCTGGTGTGCTGACGATAATGTCATTTAAGGTAGCATGGGCACAGCCATACTCCTTGGGATCAATCGTCCACGATTTGAACGTTCCTGCTTGATACTCAACTACATCGGTTTTTGCTGCAATACTGACTTCATCCAGCCCGTCTTGTGAGCTAAGCACTAAGGCATGAGAACTTCCTAAATGAGCAAGAACCTGAGCAATAGGGTGAAGCAAGTCAGACGGAAAAACACCAACGACTTGTTTTTTGACGCTCGCGGGATTTAACAATGGGCCTAACAAATTAAACATGGTTCGAATACCCAATTGTTTACGAACCATTCTGACCTGTTGCAAAGCTTTGTGGAAATGCGGTGCAAATAAAAATGCAAGGTTGCATTGTTCTAGACACTGTTTCAGTGCCATCGGAGATAAGCTTAAGTGAAATCCTGCGGCTTCCAGTAAATCAGAGCTACCACTTTTACTAGATGAGGCACGATTGCCATGTTTTGCGACTTTAACTCCTAGGCTTGCCACAACAAAACCAGAGACCGTTGAAATATTAAACGTATTTTTTCCATCACCGCCTGTGCCCACCACGTCAATGAGATCATCTCCCAAATCAATGGATTGAGCAAACTCTTGCATCACTCGGGCTGCGGTTGTAAGCTCTTCTACGGTTTCTCCTTTCATGCGCATCAGAGCAAGAAAAGCTGCCATTTCTATGTCATTGAGTTCACCCTTCATACAATGTCTCATGAGGGTTTGCATGTCATTGACGCTTAAATCAAGCCCCGAAATCAATTGTTCTAGTATTTTTTTTAACATAATAATCAACTCAATTGGTGCGTGGCTATATATTCTTTCACTCTTAAAAAGGTGTTTATGAGGAGCGGATAGGAATCATATATATGGTTTAGAGCTTGACACATCCCTTTGGGATCATCTTCATATTCATGCGCCAGTTTGTTACGGATGTTTCTCAAATTGAGCCATTGTTCTTTGCTATCAATAATAGTGAGCTGTTCTAATCGGTTTAATCTATCCAAAAACGAGATTTCTTTTACCGGCTCTTCTAGTAACTCTAAGATGCCTGTGAATAAGCGTTGACCCATCACATCTTGTAACTTTGCAAAGCGAAATAGAAATTGATCTAAAGCTTCAATGTGTTCATCATTTAATAAGGTATACTGTTCTGTACTTAATGGCATAAATTTTTTTAGCTTGTTTAAAGCGTGCTCTATTCTTTTTTGATGCAATTCACATTCGTTGATCGCCTTGCTTACTTTTATTGTCGCTATTTTATGATTCATAAAAGAATCCCCTTTTTTCGTGCTTCTTGTTCAATCAAACGGGTTGGATCTTTGGCGAGAATAATATCGATTTTTTGCTCACCTAATGCAAGTTGTAACCTGGTGAGTAAGGCTATTTTTTGTTCGAATTCATTGTTTACCTGCTGTGGTTCGATAAACAAATCAATATCACCACCTTTTTTTTGTTCATCAACACGACTACCAAATAGATAAACACGACTCTCTTTGCCAAAAACTTGACTGACTTGAAATTTAATTTGTTTTCTTTCTTCGTTAGTCAGACGCAAATGACGCTTCCCTGGTTCGTCCAAATCAAAAGTACTGGTCATTTATCCGTTGTTATCCTCGTGGTGTATAAAGTTAGACAATAATTGTAAGCCATGCTCTGTTAAAATGGCTTCTGGGTGAAATTGTAACCCAAAGAGAGGATATTCTCGATGGGAAATAGCCATGATGGTGTCATCGGCCCATGCATCAATCGCAAAGCTTTGAGGAAGGGTATGAATATCAATGGCTAAGGAATGATATCGTGTGGCCAGAAAAGGATTGGGTATGTTTTTAAATAATCTTTGTTTATGATGCAATATGTTTGATGTTTTGCCATGAACAATCTCGGGCGCTGTGACAATGTGCGCTCCGAAAGCATAAGCCAAACATTGATGTCCCAAACATATTCCCAATATCGGGATCTTGCGATAAAAATATTCAATCGCTTTTAACGATATCCCACTATCTTCAGGACCCTTAGGCCCCGGAGAGATCACCAAATAATCAGGTGCTAATTGTTCTATCCCGGACACATCGATGTGATCATTTAATATGACCACAACTTTTTCCCCAAGACTTTGAAAGTATTGTGATAAATTGTATGTGAATGAATCGTAGTTATCGATGATGAGGATCATTACAGTGAAAACTCCTCGCCAAGATAAACCATCCGGACTTGTTGGTTTGCGAGAATGGTTTCTGGGGTTCCTTCGCAAAGAATGGTGCCCTGATTCACAATATACCCACGCTCACAAATGTCTAATGTTTCTCTGACATTATGATCAGTAATCAGCACGCCGATATTTTTGTCACACAAATGGACAATTATTTTTTTGATATCAATGACGGAAATTGGATCAACACCCGCAAAGGGTTCATCAAGTAAAATGAAAGCGGGCTCAATGGCTAATGCGCGAGCAATTTCAACACGTCGTCTTTCTCCGCCTGATAAAGATAGCCCTAAATTATTGCGCAAATGAGAAATATGAAATTCAGCGAGCAAGTGCTCTAAACGTGAAAGACGGTCTTCATGGGTCAGGTCGCGACGTAATTGTAAAATGGAAAGAATATTATCACTGACCGTCATTTTACGAAAAATGGACGCTTCTTGTGGTAAATAGCCTATGCCTAAACGAGCGCGTTGGTGCATGGCTGTTTTGGTGATGTCTTTTTCATTCAAAAGGATTTGTCCCTGATCACAAGATTGTAAGCCAACTATCATGTAAAAGCAGGTGGTTTTTCCAGCACCATTCGGACCTAATAGTCCAACACACTCGCCGCGCTTGATGCGGATAGAGACATCATTGACTACCGTTCGTCCTTTGAATGATTTTTTTAAATGAAGCGCTTGTAATTCACTCATGATGGTTTTCCAGGGTGAATGATGATAGACGTCCGTGAAGGCCCTTTACTATTCGAAATCACATGCTGATCGAGGGTATCATACCTAATTTCGGCGGCAGCAAATGAGTCTCTTCCTTGCAGAACCCGAGCATTGCCTATGAGTGTGATGAGGTGTTGGGTTGGAAAATAATAGATGACATCGGCGTAAGCATGTATGGGTGGTTTATCAAGTGTCGTACTCGTCCAATAATGCGCTTGGGTTTCTTTGTCACCTTTGATGATTGCTTTGATCAGCTGGTTTTGTTGATTGGTATCGGTTTCTGCATAAGCTGCGCGAATATGAGTGCTGCCTTGATCGAGTTCTACTGCTCCTATGTAAATACCGTGATGTGTTGTTTGATTGATGTCTGCAGAGTTTGCACTAAAATGCATGGTTTGTTCGTGATCGGATGTTAGGGCTTGGGCATTTTGTGCAAGAAGGATGATAAGCACCATTCTCAACAATGGACTAACCATGTTGAGCCTCAAAAATAGCATGCGCATGATTTAAAAGCTGGATGCGTTTTTCTGCAAGATAGGCATTCATGCCTTGAGCTTTCACCATATGCCCGGGTTGTTCATAGGTGATGTCTAACAATGTTTGGGCAAGTTTATCTTTGGGAAAATAAGTGATTGATTCCGTTTTAAATGTGCTTTCTTTAGAGTGCGTACTTTCTTTTTGGTGAATGACAACCTGACGATTAAAGGTGATTTGTTGTCCGCCATATAGTGCTGTGGCGTGTTCTGCATGAATTTCCCAAGCAGGTTGGTCTTCTTCTGTGATCACAACATGTGGTTTTTTGAGCCAATGGGTATTATTAGATGGAATATGGTGCATGAAAGGGGTTTGTAGATAATGAGCGAGATGTCCTCTGGTGTCATATTGATGAACAGTTAAGTGATGGGCCATCATGTCTGTTGTATTCGATAAAGTGTATGGGTCTAGTTTGTACAAGACCGGCTCTCTTGCAAAATACCAGCAGGAGCTGGTGATGCCAATCAGAGCCAAAACCAGCCATGATGCTTGATTTGTAGCTATCATGAAGCCAGATACCTGTTTAGCGCCTCATCTGACTTATTTTGGGCATGTAAGATCAGATCACACACTTCTCGTATGGCACCAGAGCCCCCGCTTTTCTCTGTACACCATGTGGCGAATGCTTTGACTTGACTGACTGCATTAGCGACTGCAATGCCCAATCCAACTTGACGAATAATGGGCAGATCAGGAAGATCGTCACCAATATAAGCGAAAGATTCATCGTCTAATTTCAATTGAGATTTGAGCTGTTGATAGGCTTCTCTTTTATCCACTTGGCCCTTAAAATAATAACGAATGCCCAATTGTTTCATCCGATGATCAATCACTGCATTACGGGACGTTGTGATGACGGCAACTTCAATGTCAGCTGACATGAGTAATTTCAAGCCCATGCCATCTTGGATGTGAAAAGCCTTGAGTTCATTGCCTGTGTTATCGATATACAATAGCCCATCTGTTAATACGCCATCCACATCACAGATCACGCATTTTATTTTTTTAGCTTTTTCTAGAACATCTGTCATTTTAGAATACACCTGAACGTAATAGATTGTGTAAGTGTAACACAGCTATGGGTCGATTGGTTTCATCAATCGCAATGAGCGATGTGATGCTGTGTTTTTGCATTAAAGCCAAGGCTTCGGCGGCCAACATGCCACTCTTAATGGTACGACAGCTAGAAGTCATCACCTCTTTCAGTGGCGTTGAATTGATGTCGTATTGTTTGGTTAATGTGCGACGTACGTCTCCATCGGTATAAACGCCAGTTAATAATCCTGCCTGATTAACGACGCAGGTCATCCCTAATTTTTTTGCAGTGACTTCGATGAGGGCCTCTCTAATGGTCACTTGTTCATGAACAATGGGAATTTCATCTAAGGGGTGCCATATGTCATCGACACGCAGTAGGAGTCTTTTACCCAGTGTGCCTCCTGGATGTGACAGTGCAAAATCTTCGGCACTAAAACCTCGAGCCTGGAGCAAAGCAATGGCTAATGCATCACCCATCACGAGCGTAACCGTTGTGCTTGTGGTAGGAGCAAGCCCCAGAGGGCAGGCTTCGTGTTGGATACTCACATCTAAATGAACTGTAGCGACCTTGGCAAGTGTTGACTCAGGATTTCCACTAAGAGCAATCAAAGGGACTTCAAGGCGCTTTAACAGCGGGAGTAGGGTGATGATTTCATGTGTAAAACCAGAGTTGGAAATGGCTATGACGGTATCTTGTCGGGTAATCATCCCTAAATCGCCGTGACTTGCTTCACCTGGATGCATAAAAAATGAAGGAGTGCCGGTACTCGAAAGTGTGGCTGCGATTTTTTTGCCAATATGGCCTGATTTACCCATGCCAGTCACGACAACGCGACCTTTGCAGGCTAACAGTAATTCACAAGCGCTTTCAAACCGTTGGTCAATTCGGTGGGATAATTCAAACACGGCTTGTGCTTCCGTTTCTATCACCGCAAGACCTAATTTGCAAAAATTCATATCTCATTCTAGCCTATACAATAGGACGATGATTTTAGCATATTCGTGGGTAGTTGCACCCTGATTCTCTAAGGAATTGGTAATCTTTAGTTAGGTCAGTATATAATTGATGTCCCATGGGTAATCAAAGCAAATAAACTTGGAAAAAAATAATGCATGATAATTTGGTGGACATCACCAACCTTACTTTTTCCCGCGATGAGCGCTTGATTTTTAATGGGGTTAACATTGCAGTAAGGCGTGGAAAAATCACAGCGATAATGGGCCCGAGTGGCAGTGGAAAGACGACCTTATTGAGATTGATTGGTGCGCTTCTTACTCCGGATTCTGGGACTGTTTTGGTCAATGGGAAAAATATTCATCAATTATCGCATCATGATCTTTATAAAGCACGCCGCAAAATGGGATTGTTATTTCAAAATAGTGCTTTATTTACCCATCTTTCTGTGTTTGACAATGTAGCCTTTCCTTTGATTGAGCAAACCAACTTAAATGATGCGATGCTGCGCGATATTGTACTGATGAAATTAGAAGCAGTAGGACTTCGAGGAGCGGCTTCTTTAATGCCCTCTGAGTTATCGGGAGGCATGGCGAGACGCGTGGCTTTAGCAAGAACAATTGCGCTTGATCCTGAGTTGATGATGTATGATGAGCCATTTACAGGACAAGATCCGATTTCCATGGGGATTTTGGTCCGACTCATCCAACGACTCAATCAACTGCTGAAAACAACCACCATCATCGTTTCACATGATGTGAATGAGACCTGTTCCATCGCTGATTATGTATATTTAGTTGCAGGGGGGCGTGTGATTGGTGAAGGTGAGCCTCAGAGCTTGATGCAATCACCTGAACCACAGGTCAGGCAATTTATGCATGGAGAGGCTGATGGTGTAGTGCCTTTTCATTATCCAGCAAGGGCTTATACAGAGGAGTTGCTTGATGCTTGAATTGATAGCGAGAATTGGACATCGTAGTTTGGATAGTTTGCAAACATTGGGGAATTCTGGCCGCTTTTTATTACGCGTATTGACCCAAAGACCCCAGCTGTCTCGACTCTTACCCGAACTGTCTCATCAACTTTATTTCGTTGGAGTCTTGTCGTGTCTTATTATTGTTGTATCTGCCTTGTTTATCGGTATGGTTGTGGGTTTACAAGGCTATAATACGTTAGAGAAATTTGGGGCAAGCAGCCAACTTGGCCAATTGTTGGCATTGAGTGTGACGAGAGAGCTTGGACCAGTCATCAGCGCTTTATTGTTTGCAGGACGAGCGGGTTCTGCACTGACAGCAGAAATTGGTTTGATGAAGGCGACTGAGCAGTTGGCCAGCATGGATATGATGGGCGTTGATCCACTCAACAGAATCATTTACCCACGATTTTTAGCAGGCATGATCTCATTACCTTTGCTGACTCTGATATTTTCGGCAGTTGCTGTATATGGCGGATATTTTATAGGTGTACAATGGCTTGGTGTGGATGCTGGTAGCTTTTGGTCTAATATGCAGGCAGCTGTTGATTTTCGCACCGATGTATTCAGTGGCATTATTAAAAGCTTCGTCTTTGCTTTTGTTGTGATCTGGATCTCTGTGTTTCAGGGATTTACCTGTGTACCTACTGCAGAGGGGATAAGTCAAGCCACCACACGCACTGTTGTCTCTTCCTCTCTTGCCGTGCTGGGGTTTGACTTTCTATTGACTGCGATGATGATTGGAGGTTGGTAAATGAATAAGAACCGTCATATTGATATCACTGTTGGCCTTTTCATGCTACTTGGTCTTCTGGCGTTATTGGTTTTGGTGATGAAAGTCAGTGGCATCAGTGATTTGATGTCACAAGGTGAATATCCTGTTACGGCAAGCTTCACTGATATTGGTGGCTTGAAAGTCAGAGCTCCGGTGACGGTTGCAGGGGTTAAAATTGGAGAAGTCAGTCATATTGAACTCCAACCCAATCAATTGAATGCCAAAGTGACCATGATGCTACGACGAGATAAAAAAATCCCATTTGAAGATGTGTCTGCGCGTATCTTGACGGAGGGGCTGCTTGGTTCAAACTATATCAGTATCGTACCAGGATTTGACGATGAGGATAATACCTCTCATCCTTATCTGCGTGCAGGAGATGTGATTGCTAAGACTCAAGAAGCCATTATTCTTGAAAATCTGATTGGCCAGCTGTTATTTAATGTTAAAAAATAGGGGACATCATGAAAATAATAAAAATAGGGTTCTTATTGATTGAAAT
>JAKBCM010000136.1 GCA_021807845.1 Pseudomonadota bacterium | reverse complement strand
GCCTCTTTTTTGCGTGTCATCATTTGATGATTGATACCGTATCTCTCAGAATTCTTATTGATGATTTAGCCCGTTTGTATCAACATCAAACACTTGGTGCGAAAGGGAGTAGTTATCGCCAATGGGTCGATGCTATGACAAGCTATCCTGAAACACACGTGGATGAGTTGGCTTATTGGCAAACAATCCATGACGACGTCAATGATATCACCTTAGATTTATCAAGTGTTCCGTATAGAACGGTGGTGTCATTCGATAAAATAATGACGCTGCAATTATTGGAAGAGAGCCATCATGCCTATCATACAGAAATCAATGATCTGTTATTAACAGCGCTATCCTTTGCTCTCAATGAGTGCTTAGGCCATACCAATGTTCTCATCACGCTTGAGGGGCATGGTCGTGAGGATATTTTTTCTTTGGATATTTCTCATACTATGGGGTGGTTTACGACGCAATATCCTGTCAAATTAAACGTCAATGAAACCATTCAGCAGACCTTATGTCACACGAAAGAAATGTTGCGAGCCATTCCTAATAAGGGAGTGGGCTATCTTGCGTTTCAACCCCACATTCAAAGTGTGAGTCCCGTCACTTTACCGCTGATTTTATTTAATTACCTAGGTAAGCTTTCCCATGACGCAGAAGATTGGCAATGGGCGTCCGAATCTTCTGGATACCCTGTGCATCCTGATAATGAAAAGCCGCATTATTTAAGCATGAATGGATTTGTCCAAAATGGAGAATTGAGCTTTGCCTGTTCCACCTTTGTATCAGAAACTTTTTGTCAGAAAATCAGCCAAAGTTTCAAAAGACATCTTGAAGATATTGTCACTCATTGTACGCAACAAACGCTATCTTATTATACCCCTAGTGATTTTAGCACGGTGCAAATCAGCCAAAGATTACTTGATCAATTGCAACGTCAGGATCCAGAGATAGAAGCAATATATCCTGCAAATAGCTTACAACAAGGATTTATTTATCACGCTTTAAGTGCACCAAAAGATGATGCATATCGGGTGCAATTGTTATGGGATTATCTGGTTCCTTTGGATGTCGCTCTTTATAAAAAAGCTTGGGAATTGGCTATCAATCAATACCCGACTTTACGTCTTTATTTCAATTGGGATGAGACTCCTATTCAAATTATTGCGAAGCATGGAAAACTTACGTTTTTCTTTCATGATTTTAGTCGTAAACACAACAAAGAAAAGTTCATTGACGAAGAGGTTCAAAACGACCGTAGCCAAGGATTTCATTTACAAACACCGAGCTTGTTTCGTCTTCATATCATGAAACAAAGTAAAGAGCATTACACGGCTCTCTTCACCCATCATCACAGCATTCTCGATGGTTGGAGTACCCCACAACTATTGGAACAAGTCCATGTCTATTATGAGCGTTTGTGTCAAGGCCACAGTTCTCTTGTTCCTATAGATTTGGTTTATGGTCGTGTTCAAGCTTACATGGCAACTTATCAGAAGAAAGCACAAGACTATTGGCAAAGAACAATAAAAAATTCCATACAAATCAATGAATTGCGGTGGATGCTTCATTCGGATGAATCAATATCAAATAAAAAGCAAGTCGATCAACCGAAACAATATCGCATTCAATTATCAGATCAGAACTATGCTCGATTAAAATCATGGAGTTTGGATAAAGGCATCACCATGAATGGTTTGACACAATTTGCTTGGCATAAATTGATTCAAATTTATTCTGGGGATGAAACGACAAATGTCGGTACAGTGGTGTCTGGTCGCGCTTTACCTATTGATGGTATTGAGCAAAGCATCGGTTGTTACATCAATACCCTTCCCCTGATGTTACAGTGGCAAGAATCACAAACAGTAGCAGAGCAACTGCAAGCGATTGAAGAACAAGTGCTTAGGTTAAATGAATATAGTTTTGTTCATTTGGCGGAATTACAAACTCAAGGTTTAAGATTATTTCATAGTATTTTGATTTATGAGAATTATCCTATCCCTGAAGAGCCAGAAGCCAGCGCGAATAGTTTAACGTTTCGTTTTCGTGCCTCTTTTGAAAAGTTAGATTATCCCATAGGGATACTGGCTTATGAATTAGAGCAGAAACTCTATTTAACCTTGATGTATGATGGCATTCTTCTGGATGAGGCAGAAGCATGCCGTCTTCTTTTGCAATTGATGCAAATTTTAGAACAAGTACCCGATGTATATCATCAATCTCACCAACAGATTCAAGTGGTGAATTCCACGGAGCGAAACCAAGTCCTTCTGGATTGGAACAAAACCGATAAGCCTTATCCTGATAATAAAACGTTACATGAGCTCTTTAGCGAACAAGTAGCACGCACGCCTGATATGATTGCGGCTGTATGTAAGAATAAGACACTGACCTATCTTGAACTTGAAAACGCTTCTAATCAGTTAGCGCATTATTTACGTGCCCATTTCACTATTCTTCCTGATAGCCTCATCGGTATTGCAATCCCACGATCGCTTGATCTCTTGATTGCTATGCTCGGGATTTTAAAAGCAGGAGCTGCTTATGTGCCTTTAGATATAGAGATACCAAGAGAGCGTCTTCTCTTACAGATTGATGATTGTGCGCCACTGGTGATTTTGACCCAAACAGAGTTTAGAGACCATTTTATTGTTCCAACGATTGCAATAAACGACACGCCTTATCATGATGAGCTTGTTTCCCCAATCGAAAACATGAACTCTCCCAATGATCTGGCCTACGTGATGTATACCTCAGGAACGACTGGTGTTCCTAAAGGTGTAATGATTACCCATACCAGCGTCGTGAATTACATTTACAATATTCAGCCTTATTTTGCAGATCTTCAGTTTGTTGATTGCTCGACAAATTTTGCTTTTGATTTGACAGTGACTACGAGTATCGCACCTTTACTTTGTGGTAAGACGATCAAGCTCTATCCGGGTAGGTTATTGGATCTTACTGATTATATTAAATATTTAAATGAAACACAGATTGATTTTATCAAATCAACGCCTTCTTATCTTATGGAAGTATTTTCAGCGCCTCTTGTCCCTAAGATCAAACGATGCATCGTCGGAGGTGAAAAATTAACCAAAAATCAACTCGATGTTCTATTACAGCATGTTGGTGAGTTATATGATGAATATGGCCCAACAGAAACGACGGTGGGGGTTTTGACACAAGCAAAAGTGCATTCATTGTCGCAGGTTGCATCTATTGGTAAGCCGTATGCCAACTGCAATGTATACGTGCTAAACAATGTACAACAACCTTGTCCGATAGGAGGCGTTGGAGAGTTATATATCGGTGGAGTGGGTTTGGCGAGAGGTTATCTCAATCAAAAAGAATTGACAGAATCGCGCTTTATCGCGAATCCTTTTGGTCCTGGGCGCTTATATAAAACAGGAGATCTGGTACGTCAGCATAAAGATGGAAATATCGAATACATAGGTCGCAATGATTCACAGGTGAAAATTCGAGGATTTAGAATTGAATGTGGTGAGATTGAAGCGACTCTTTTAAAAGCACCAGGCGTTTTGCAAGTGGCAGTCGTAGCAGATGAATCAAGGCTTCGCGCCTATTATGTAGGAGAGGCGAAAGCGTCTGAACTCAAAACATATTTGAGCGCTCATTTGCCGAATTATATGGTGCCAGAAGTAATGATGGCACTGGATGCGTTCCCTCTGACGCATAATGGCAAATTAGACAAAAAAGCACTACCAATACCACTGATTCACGATG
>JAKBCM010000135.1 GCA_021807845.1 Pseudomonadota bacterium | reverse complement strand
TCTATCAGCTCACTTTAGCTGCTTAGAAAGCCCTTCGAGACGCGTGCTACGCACGCTCCTCAGGGCGAACGGATTAGGGAAAAATGGCTAAACTCGAGACAATACGTCAAAAGGATTGATGGTATGTAATCCTCCTTATGGAGAGCGATTGGGCGATGAGTCTTCTCTCATTTTGCTTTATCAAGAACTCGGCCATATTCTCTATCAGCACTATCAAGGATGGCAATCGGCTATTCTCACCAAGAGTCCGTTGCTTGCAAAATCTACAGGGCTTCGAGCGAGCAAACAATATACTCTCTATAACGGAGCAATGGAGTGTAAATTATATTTGGTTTCTCTGGATGCCAATCAGGTACACAAAGATAGAGAGCATGACAGCCCTTTGTCAGAGGGTGCTGAAATGTTCAAGAATCGATTGCTAAAAAATAAAAAACATTTGCAAAAATGGGCAGAGCGTATGCAGATTGATTGTTATCGAGTTTATGATGCTGATCTGCCTGAGTATGCCTATGCGATTGATATTTATGGTGATCAAGCCGTTCTTCAAGAATATGCGCCTCCCGCCTCTATTGAAGCTCATATTGCACTACAACGTCGGCTAGATGTATATCAAGTCGCCCCCATTGTTCTTCAGATCCCCAAGAATAAGTTGGTGGTAAAGCAACGCTTACAACAAAAAGGGGCAAATCAATATCAAAAAATGAATCAAAAAGAACATGCGATGATAGTCAATGAAGGGGATGTCAAATTCAAGGTAAACTTATATGATTATTTGGATACAGGTTTGTTTTTAGATCATCGCCCCTTGCGTCTTACTTTTAGAAAATGTCCACCGAATACCCGGTTTCTGAATTGCTTTTGTTATACTGCAACAGCAAGTGTCCATGCGGCAAAAGGTGGGGCTTTGACAACGAATGTTGATTTATCAAAGACTTATTTGAATTGGGCGGAAGAAAACTTTATTTTGAATGCCATCGATTTGTCCAAACATCAATTCATTCAAGAGGATTGTTTGATTTGGTTAAAGACCACGCGCGATCGTTTTGATGTTATCTTTTTAGATCCCCCGAGTTTCTCCAATTCGAAGCGCATGAAAGATACACTAGATATTCAACGAGATCATGAAGGATTGATTCGAGCTGCCATGAAATTACTCTATCCTGGTGGCACTTTATATTTTTCTACTAATCTAAGGTACTTTAAGTTGTCAGAGCGAGTGATGAAAGACTATACCGTACGTGATATCACCGCTCAGACGATAGATGTGGATTTCAAGCGCAACAAACGGATCCATCATTGCTTTACCATTAAAAATGAATCTCATCAGTGAGCCGTGGTTGATGGTTATTCCTTTCCCTTTTTTTTCTCTTCCGGGGATTCTTTGCCATATATTTCATCATGAAGGTCTTGCAGTCGTCCAAATTGATAAAAGAGTTCAGCCATTAAAAATAGTGGCGCAAAGATAATTTCGTCAAGGTTCTTAGTGAGTCGAGAAAGATTGTTTTCAAGATAGTGGCCAATCAGCTCAAGTAGAACACCAAACAGTAAGATGATAAAAAATGACCATAATGAGAAAGTAGAGGGACCCTCAGCACTAAAAAAATGAGCAATCCATAGCATAAGCACAAACAAAGGGGTGAGTGCAAGAGCCAAAAGCCATTGTAGGCGAAAGTAGTAAACCAATAAAACAAGAGTTCCAATATAGGCCACATTGATGCTGATCACCCGAGGGATAACGATATGTACAAATCCCAATAAAATCATGAGCGCTAGGGTAATTAAAGAAATTCCTATAATATGTGTGTAGCGAGTAGTGGTATTGGGTTGGTTTCTCACATAGCCTTGGGCATACTCAACAAACGTTTTCATGATAAGACGTCCTGTAAAGTTTATCTATTATTGACCATAACATATCCTGTTAAAAAGTCCATCTTCCTAGAATAAACAATACATTACCTGCACTTTGTGCTCCTGGGATATACGTTGCACATAAGGTGGCTTTGCGATAGCCCATCATGATCCATGGTAAAGCACCTGGAAAAGGGATCCCATGAAAAATATCAGGTCTGCTCGTAACCAATAGAGAGAAACCGGCACCAAGACGAGTATTTTCGTTAAAGTGTTTCATTTTTATGAAGGCGTAGCCTGCAACTGGTTCCACGTTTTTGTGGGAGTCAAGAAAAGCAAAGGCTGCAAGCCCATGCCAATCTCCATCTTCATCAAAAAAACCTTTACCAAGTCCTCCACCCCAGGCAAGTTCGTTGTATCTTTTAATTTTATAAGCCTCATATCGAAAGCGATTGTGCCAGGCATAGCCAGTCAAATAAAGTTCGGTACTACCTTGGTTCCAGATTTGATGCATTCGGTGACAAATGTGTTTTGGCCATGAAGACCATTTTTGACATTCGCTATTGTCTTTAGCTGCTGCTATTTGCATCCAGGAAAGTAACAATAAGAAAGTAAGCCATCTCAAA
The DNA here is from genome assembly GCA_021807845.1 of Pseudomonadota bacterium. Next base: position 1,262 of record JAKBCM010000135.1, on the reverse strand, counting down.
ATAGATATACCAGTTAGGAATACATGTTTGGGTTTTCAGATGATTTTATAGGCGCCAGGTGCGAAAAAACAACCATCATGATTTAAATTAACACCAAAAATCAGTGAAAATTACCGTCATCCTGAATGAAGTGAAAGATATCCTGAAAGTAGACTTGATCATAATTAACAGGAGATCTTTCACTTCATTCAGGATGACGCCTACGTGATTTAAATTAAATCAAAGTATCGTTTTGCCCTGTATAGGCGCTTTAGTTCGTTTCTCAACTCACCATTTAATGTTAAAGTGGTTAACAATAAGCCGCGCATACCAAGTGTCAGAGCTAAATTGGATATATTAACATGGACTTACTTCGTAAAAAAGAAATTAATCGTTCGTCAGATAGTCGAATGTATTTTCGGCAATGCTTATCTGCTTTTGATCTCACTTTGTTAGGGGTTGGAGCCATTATTGGTGCTGGCATTTTTGTGATCACAGGCATCGTTGCTGCTACTGAGGCAGGGCCTGCCATTATTTTATCATATATTATGGCAGGATTTGCTTGTGCATTTTCAGCTCTCTCATATGCTGAGCTGGCTGCAATGATTGGTGGTTGTGGGAGTGCCTACGGCTATGCTTATGCAGGTTTTGGTGAGTTGATTGCTTGGATTGTGGGATGGGATTTGTTATTAGAATACTCCATTTCAGTCTCTGCTGTTTCAGTGGGGTGGAGTAGTTATCTGAACGATCTTTTATTGGCGATGAAGATCCGCATGCCGGCCTTTTTAACAAAAGGACCATTGGATGGTGGCATTGTTAATATATTGCCTATTGTTATCATCATCTTGTTATCTATTATCTTAAGCATCGGTATTAAATCAAGTGCTCGTTTTAATAACTTGATGGTTCTTATCAAGTTGTCTGTTATTGCGTTATTTATTGTGATTGCATCGTTTGAAGTTGATCCCCAAAATTGGAGTCCATTTTTACCATTTGGTTGGGTAGGGGTCATGAAAGGTGCTTCATTGATTTTCTTTGCTTATATTGGATTTGATGCTGTGGCAACAGCCGCAGAAGAGGCCATTCACCCAGAGCGTGATATTCCCATTGGTATTGTCGGATCGCTCGTGATTTGCACCATTCTCTATATCATCGTGTCAGGCTTGCTGACAGGGATTGTGCCTTATAAGACGTTAGAAAATGCTTCCCCTATCAGTCATTCTTTGTTGCAATTAGGCTATCACTTTGCAGCAAGTTTTATTGCGGTTGGCGCCATTGCCGGG
>JAKBCM010000134.1 GCA_021807845.1 Pseudomonadota bacterium | reverse complement strand
TCATCAAATGATGACACGCAGAAAAGAGGCGTGAACGATTGTCTGCATAACCACTGATATAAGCCATCGTCCATAAGGGGCCGTGCTCAATATCAAATCCACTCTGCAAAGCAGACAGATCATCATCAATCTTGTCGCTTAATTGAAGTTCATGAATATTTGGCACATCTAGGTGCTCTAAATAATATTGTTCCCTTTCACCCGTAGACACAGTTCTGAATCTGACACGCAACATATCATGCTGTGCGATTAATTCAGGCAATAGGTTTTGTAATTTGGCAAGTGATAATGAGGGTACATGAATCAATAAAGATTGATTGTAATAATTGGGATGGGGATAATGTTGTTGAAAAAACCATCTCTGAATAGCAGATAACCCAAACTGTCCCGTTAAAATACCTTGTTCAGTCTCAGCACTAGGCGCTTCAGATATGGCTTCTGCCAAACGCAAAATGGTGCGATAGGTAAAAATATCACGGATCCGGCAAGTAATCCCCTCTTGTTGTAAACGGGCAACCACTTGAATACTTTGAATGGAGTCGCCACCTAATTGGAAAAAATCATCCACGATACCAATGGTATTAATTTTAAGCACACTCTGCCAAACTTTTAGAATTTGATGCTCTAAACGTGTCCTTGGTAACTTAAGATCAGACGATTTTTTAAGTTCAGGTTGTGGCAATGCCTTCAGATTTATCTTGCCATTTGGCGTCAAAGGAAGTTCTGTCAGTGCAATCAACGCATGTGGCAGCATATATTGTGGCAAATGTTCAGCCAAATAAGATTTTAAATGGATCTCATCAAGCTCTGCTACATAATAGGCAAGCAACCGATCATTGTGAACCATTACCACTGCGTGCTTCACGCCCGGTGCTTTTAAAAGAGTAGCTTCAATCTCACTACACTCAACTCTAAACCCACGAATTTTTATCTGTGAATCATTGCGTCCAATGTATTCCAAGTCCCCATCAATGCACCAACGTACCAAATCACCTGTTTTATACAGGCGGCCAGGACCAAATGGATTAGAAATAAAACGCGCTTCTGTGAGTTCTGGTTGATTTAGATATCCTCTCGCTAAGCCTACACCGCCTATATATAATTCTCCCCTCATTCCAATTGGGCAAGGTTGTAGAGAGCTATCTAGAACATACATAGAACAATTCGCATAAGACTTTCCAATAGAAGCCAGAGGGGTGGTGGTCTGATTTTTTGCTTTGATCAAAACACCCACGGTTGTTTCTGTTGGACCATATTCGTCATATAACTCATCAACATGGGGCAGGAGGGTCTCAAGTTGTTTTATTGTTAATTTTTCACCACCTACAATGCAACGTTTGATCTTTGGCGCAAGAGGCGCTGCAAATACTTCCATCAGGTAAGAAGGGGTTGATTTGATAAAATCAATCTGACTTTTATTGAGATGTTCAATATAATCAGGAAGATCCAATAACTTACCAGGATAAAGCTTTATCGTTTTACCAGAAAGCAAAGGGGCGATGGTAGTGGTCACCGTCAAATCAAAGGCAAAATTCGTCGAGCAATCAACAAACTGAAGATCTTCGAAATATCGCTGAACATTATGAACATAATTCACCACACTGGTATGTGTAATCATCACCCCTTTAGGCACACCCGTTGTGCCCGAGGTATACATCACATAAGCCAAATCATCCGCTTCACCATATGCAATCGGTGTTTTGGGACATTCATGATAAGGCAAGTCTTCAAAAGCTAACCCAAGAGAGGGAAAATCACTCAAATAGCGCTTATTCGTCAAAATAACAAGTGGCGCACAATCTTCAATCTGTAATGTCAGGCGCGCTTTAGGCAATTCAACATCCAAAGGCACGTAAGCCGCACCCGCTTTTAAAATACCCAATACCCCAATCAATAAATCAAATGAACGCGTAAGGGCCAAACCAATAAGACTATCTGCAACAATGGCGTAATGACGGCGTAAATAGTGCGCCAATTGATTAGAGCGCTCATCCAATGCCTGATAAGTCAGGGCCTCATCTTCAAAAATAAGCGCAATCGCATCAGGCGTACGCAAAACTTGCTCACCAAACAACGCATGCAAGGTCAAATCATGAGGATAAGGGGCTTTGGTGTCATTCCAATCATGGACAATGACGGCATACTCCTCATCTGAAAGCAGCGGATATTGATACAAGGCTTGCCCCGCTTTACTCACCATCTCTTTCAAAAAGGAGCGATAAAGCGTCAAGATCCGTTCAATGGTCTCTGGTTGATATAAACTGCTGGCATAATTAAATACCCCGCGGAAAGGCTTATCGTGCTCATCTGCAATTTGGATACTCATATCAAATTTTGCAACTTGATAGGCAGCATCCATCTCCAGTGCTTGTAAAAAGCCCAATGGCGCGTCATTTTCGCTATAATAAACATCAAAAAATATTTGAAAAATAGGATGGCGCGAAGGATCTCTTTCCACATCCAAAGCCGTCACCAAACGCTCAAATGGCAAATCCTGATATCGCTGTGCTTCTGTCATTTTCTGCTGAACTTGCTCTACACAAGACAGGCCAGTCATCGACCGAGTCAGCTCTAATCGTAATGCAACAGTATTTACAAAAAATCCGACCAGAGACGCCACATCTGGATAATGCCGATTGGCGAGTGGCGTTCCTAATATAATGTCGTCTTGATCAAGATAGCGTGACAGCAATAGTGCAAATCCACTTAATAAAACCGTATAAACCGTCACCCCATGCCTCGAGGCAAAACGGCGCACATCCTCTGATAATCCTGCTTCCAACTCAAATAAAATAGACGCCCCTTGATAATCAAATCTTCTTGGGCGCAAAGCGTCCGGGGCAATTTCAGTACGAGGATAATCCTTTAAAGTATTGCGCCAGTAATTCAGTTGTAGAGCCTCTCGCTCATCATTCATATACTCACGCTGCCAGATGGCAAAATCATAATATTGTATCGTCAGCGGATTTAGCACTAAGGCCTCACCCATACCATAATGACGATAGTAAGCTGAAAGTTCTTTCATCAAAATACCAACAGACCATCCATCAAAGGCAATATGATGAATGATGACCATCAAGACGGCCCCATGCTCCAACACATCATAAACATGCACCCGGATGGGATAGTCGTGACTCAAATCAAAAGGCTTGGCACTGAGCTTCGAAAACGTCTCGCCAATAGCATCAGAGTGAATCACCCCTTGTGCGATAGACAAGGCCTCATCTTGGATCTGTTGTCTGGCCACGCCATTCTCATCTTCAATAAATAAGGTGCGCAAAATCGCATGCCGCTCAACTAAGGCCTTGAAAGCTCGTGCTAATGCATCGATGTCTATCTGTTTATCCAATTGAAACGCAAAAGGGATATGGTAAGCGTGACTGCCTTGCTCATACTTCTCAATAAACCATAATCGCTCTTGGGCGAAAGACAAAGGAGCTATCCTTGTGTGATGCGATGGGATCTGTAACCGTTCTTTATCAATCGGCGCTGATTCACTCCATGATTGTATCGTTCGATAGCTAAAAATATCCCCAACAGGCACTTCTTGCTGTAACTCATCACTCATGCGACGCGCCAATTGCAAAGCTAAAATAGAATGACCTCCCAACCTGAAGAAATCATCACGAATACCCACAAGCGCCACACCCAAAACCTCTTGCCAAATCTGGCAAAGGGCTTCTTCCAATGCATTTCTAGGCGCGACATAACGATGCTCTTCATCGTGAATCAGTGGTAT
>JAKBCM010000133.1 GCA_021807845.1 Pseudomonadota bacterium | reverse complement strand
GATAAAGAGCTGGCAATCGCACAAGTCGCCAATCTGGGACACCCAGATCTAACAATGACTGAACGTTCTTTTCTTGTGCACGTTGTATGGCTGTATAATTCGAGATGCCTATGGTGAGTTTCTTCAAATCAAGTGCACCATTAAATAAATGACGTAACGACTCTTCGCCACAAGATTCGGTCAAAAAACAATTCAGTTGATTGTGGCTTGCGACAAGCTTTGGAATATGACGACATTGCTGGTCATTCAGAAATTTTAATACCTTAGCTTCGTAAAACAATGATTCCGGTGTCACTTTTAAATAAACAACTCGTTCAGTTGAGTTCATTCTATATACTGTCGAATACGATGTTTCAACAACACGATGAACATCAACAATCGGCATTTTTTCATGGGAGATTAAATACTCTTTTGCCCAAGTTAATGCTTCATTTACTCGCATTATTATTCCCCATTACTTGTTTCAATAAAATAACCAATGACACATGATATGCATCATCCGATAGTTTGATATCATGTCTTTATTATAAAACTTTGACAACAACAATGACTACACACTTACATTTGAAAAACAAGACGCTTTTAATAGGATATCAAAAAGAGGACCAGTATCGGCTTGCTTTCGACGACCTTGCCATGACTGTATTTGGATACTGGTTTAAACAGCACCACCTCTCGTTTGAAACATGGTATCAAGCAGGATTTTGGAATGAAAACTACGTCCCCTATACGCTGTTTGAGGATGGGAAGGCCATTGCCAATGTTTCTGTGAATATCATCGATTTTGAGATGCTTGGTACAAAAAAGAGAACCATCCAAATCGGTACCGTGATGACTCATCCTGACTATAGAAATCAAAAGCTAAACCGCTTACTGATGGAACGTGTCTTAACTGATTGGAGCGATGCAGCATCCCTCATTTATCTTTATGCCAACGCATCGGTTTTAGAACTATACCCAAAATTTGGCTTTTCTCGCGCAAAAGAGTATGAGCATTTTGGAGCTGTTAACCATGCGCTGAAATTAACTTCCAGGGTCGAACCATTAAATATGGATAACAAAGACCATCAAGCGCTGCTGTATCAATACATCAAACAATCCATCAATTTTAGTAAAATTGCGATGCATGAAAATAATGATTTGGTGATGTTTTCTGCCATCATGATGCTAAAAAACAACATCTATTATTTGCCTGAGGAGCAACTCATTGCCATTGCCACCCTAGACAATGAAACATTAAACTTACTGGACGTGTTTGGGCTGCAACCCGTTGAGCTTGATAGACTGGTCGCAACATTGGCACGACCCTCAACCAAAGAAGTGATTTTCGGATTCACGCCTCTTGATTGCGCTCAATATCAATCAAGACCAATTGTAGCGGAAGATACTTTATTTATCAGAGGTGAACATTTGGATATTCTGGATAAAAACAAGTTAATGTTTCCTGTCTTATCGCACGCCTAAACTTAAACAAAGATGCAAATACATTAATCATTACACGATGAATTATCTGATCCGCTCATAAATGCAGGATAAAATTCTAAGGAATAGGTGCCCTGCCACTTTGACTCCAGTAAGCTCAGCATTTCTCCTGCCATATACGTCATATTCGGTAACTTATTCGTTTTTGATGCAACCTCAACAAATGATTTCAGCCTCGCTAACACACGCGGCCTTACTGTATTCTCTTCAGGCTTCCAGAGTGAATCTGCTGGCACTGGCCCTGACGACCCTACTCTGTCTTTTTCTACAACACCAGGAATAAAATGCAATGTTTGCTGCAAAATCCAGAAAGCACATGCATATAAATAAGCCTCATGATAAAGCGTATCATCTTTTGCTGCAGGCATTGTATGCATCAGTTCTTGTCGATATATTTTTTCCAATAATTTAATTTCGTCTTTCGGCAAAGCTTTTGCGCACCAACAGGTCGGGAAACTCATTCGCAAATAAGTGCCATCTAACAATGCAGATCGTAAAAATGACCATTCAAAATCAATCAGCTGTAAATCTTTTGCCTTGGATGGATGGTCAAACACATTATCAGGGCAAATATCTCCATGTGTTAACACAGTAAATGGCCCCGGTAATAATACTTTTTCCGCAACCATTCTTGCCTCATCAATGAGTAGCGGGGATACTGTCAATCCAAGTGCTTGATGACTTTTGTGTAGTCTTTCGATTAAAACATCATAAATCTGTTGAAATTCAACTGTCTCATTTGAAGCAACTGGATTAAGCTCCTTGAGTAAGCGTTGATATTCAGAAACATGTCCAAAACTTGCAGCGTGCATCCGCCCCAAGGCTTGCATAAAACGACCCAGCGCCGCTATTGCTTCCTTTGCATTCGATGCGGTCAAGGCGTCAACTAGACTAATATGTTGAGAACCCAAATCTTCCTGCAAAATAAAACGAAAGGCCTGGTTGCCACCATAAAATTTAGGAATCACATGTCCATACGCTTCAAATTGGCTCAAGAATTCAAGGCCAGCCCAATCACGGGCGAACCGAGCATGAACGTCATTGTCATCCTCATCATCCTCTCCGCTCACAGATTGCTTAAGAATGATCGTCGGCGGAACATTCTTTGAGGCTGCATCAAGATGCAAGCGCAAAATCACGTTTCTCCGTTCGGGTTCACTTAAAACATCGACTGATTGAATCGTACAATTTATCGAAAAATATTGTTTTAATAATGCCTCTGCGCAAAATAACAAGTCTGATTTCATGGAATCAATCCTATCAATCTTATCGGTGCCTCTGTACCATCAAGAATCCGCATAGGAGCTGCTAAAATCGTACTTCCCGTAGATGGTAATAAATTCGCATTGGCAATATTCTCAATTAAATATTTGCCGTGACCTAATATTATTTGGTGGACAGGATAACCGCTTTCAGCCGTGTCGGGTCCCAAGGTATCAATGCCGAGACCTACAATATTGCGCTCAATCAGCAACCGCGCTGCGTCTTTAGACACAGCAGGAAATTGCAGATTATTCCGATATTGTGAGGGACGAGACCAATGACGTGACCAACCGGTTTGTATAATCACAAAATCACCCGGCTGAACAGGCTGATATTGTTTTTCAAAATCCAAAATATCTTGTGCGGAACACAAATAGGTTTCATCCGCTCTGCCAGAAATATCAATCACAACGCAAGGAGCAACACAATCTTGCAAAGGAATCATATCTATCGTTTTTCCCATAGGATCACAGTGCGCTGGCGCATCCATATGCGTCCCTATACCAGCTGGCATATGAATAGTTTGAACCCTGAATTTCACTTCAGTCGTGCAATCAGCATAATCCAAGCTTGTTGTATGCTTAAAACCACACGAATCATCCCATGAGGGTGTGTCTCTAGATAATGGGTGAGTTAAGTCAACCAATGTAAATGGAAATCGTCCTTCTTTATTTCTATTCATCACTCAACACTCATCTTCTCTGAGATTAGGTTTTATTAGCATAGGGCTATCTCCATCACATGAACATCATGCCCTTTAAATCTATCCATTCCCATGTTGTTCCATCCTAGCTTCTATGTTTACTTTTATGCATTTTAAAAAATCCTCAGCTCATGGAGACGCGTGACAGAATCCAATACGCCATCTAAACTAATCATCAAAATATGAGATGATGAATTATACACCGGTATGAGCACACGGGACATGGGAATGATGATTAAAGATAAAAAGTAGAGCCTATGGTGAAAAGAAAGTCGCCAACAAAGCGTGGTCAACAATGATTGGAAATTTAAAAAAAA
>JAKBCM010000010.1 GCA_021807845.1 Pseudomonadota bacterium | reverse complement strand
GTCTTGTTTGTCAAAACCAAGATTTGGCTGATTCTAATGCCTCACTTGCCAAAGATTTGCGGGATGAAGTCTATCAGCGGGTGAAATCCGGCCAGTCTGATAGCGAAATCATAGCTTATTTAACGGCTCGATATGGTGATTTTATTTTATTTAACCCACCCGTTAAGGGAGTAACCATGCTGTTGTGGTTTGGTCCTTTGTTGTTTCTTGTGATTGGCGTATTCATTTTTTGGCATACAACGTTAAGGTCTCGGAAAACAATATGATGCAGCAAGAATGGTGGTTACTGGGTGGGTTACTGTTTCTTTTTACGCTCGCAATGGGCTTTGTTTTTGTACCTTTTCGTCGTTCATTTCGGACAATGTTCATGCTGTTGCCTATCCTTCTTTGTTTGGTTGGGGTAATGTATTGGCAATGGGGTGCTTGGTCTCTTTGGACTAATTTTAATCAAAAACAAGCCTCTGCTCTACAAATGCAGGCACTCCTTCAGTCGGTAAAAAGTCCAGAAGATTTGATTCATAAGCTGAAGCTTCGCTTGCAACAAACTCCTGATAGTGCCCGGGGATGGTACTTACTGGGCCGGTTGTATGCGAGTCTTGGACAATGGTCTGAGGCTCATGCGGCCTATCAGAAAGCGTATCATTTAGATTCAAAGGACATACAAATCTCTGTGAACTATGCTCAAAGTATGTGGCAAAAAAATAATCGACAGTTTAATGAACATATTCGTCATTTTTTAAGTCAGATTTTAGCAAATCATCCAAATCAACCAGATGTATTAGGGATGCTTGCGCTAGATGCATTCCTAGGGCACTCTTATCAACAGGCAATTGATTATTGGCAGCGATTATTAGCACTAGCACCCAAAGATTCTGATGATGCAAAAGCAATCCAAAAAGCCATTGCTAAAGCCGAAACAGAGTTGTTACACTCGCAAAAAGAACATTCAAGAGGAGAAGGATCATGACAGGAAAAGTCTACCAGGTTGTCGAGTTGGTTGGTACTTCGAAAGTGAGCATTGAAGAGGCCATTGACAACGCTATTTCAGAGGCCGCAAAAGCCTATGGCAAGCTCGATTGGTATGAAGTGGTGCAAACACGTGGATTTATCGAAGGAAATAAGAGTAAATTTTATCAAGTCCATTTAAAAATTGGCTGTCATGCTCATTGATTTGTAATCAGTACGACTGTTAGACCACCCGACATCATCCAGAGCGTAGCGAAGGATCTCTCTGATTTAGCACGGATCTACATCCAGGAGATCCTTCGCTACGCTCTGGATGATGAGACAACAAACTGCATTTTAAATCGTACCCAGGACGGCAAGCTTTGTTGACAGTAGTCTTACAATTCTTGCTACGAGCACGGTTCTCTTTAGTGAGCATAACAGACAAGTGTGTCATATTATAACGTCAATATGATTGCAAAAAAAATAAATTTCAGTATAATCTTTAATCAATTTGATTGATATTATGGTGTAATGTGGCAAAAATAGTGATCATCTCAAAACATCCTTCGGGTAATTTTGATAGTGAAAATCGAATGCAAGGATGTATCCAAGCCACATGTCTTGAAGAGATTCAAGGCCAATCAAAATTATTGATTTCATCCTTAGAAAATAGACCTCTCTTATTAGTCGATCCTAAAACTGGTGCAGAAATATTGAGTCCGCAAGCACCAGAAGGGTCTGGTTTGGCACCGAAAAAGGCATTTTCCGCAGAAGCTTTTCAAAAATTACAAGCATTTCATCAACAAACAGTTGGTTTTAGTCGATTAGGTGGTGATCCACTTTTAGGTCAATTGACGGTAGTGAGTTCTAATGAATATTCCCTTCAACTCACAATGCCTTCGGATTGTATCCTACCTTATGAGTGGCCTTTGCTACCTAAACACTTGTCAGATCGATATGTTTTTGCTGAAAGCAATTTAGGCCTCGCTTCTTTTTGGCGAATCACTCGATCTTGTCATGATATTCAGACCAAACAACCTTATGTCCTAAAAGTAATTCCGAAAGTCTTTTTAGCGAGAGGAAAGGGAAGAATCGAACAGACATTATTAGAATTAGAATTCTTAAAAAGAGGCACAGATGATCGGATCATATTGAGTGAGGTCTCTGAAGAGGAAAATAATATTTTTATTCTCCAAGAATCTGCAAGCATAGGGGACTGTGAGAAACTACTGAAATTACCTTTATCTGAAAATGTTAAAAAATATATTCTGAAAGAAATGGCTCTTGCAGTGAACTATGTACATAAAGCTGGATTTGTGCATAATCGTATTACAGAAGATCGTTTCAAATTATTTAATTCACCCTATCATGTTCAAATAAAATTAATTGACTTTGGCTATATAGGAAAAATAGGTACACCAGCAGCTACGGATTGGTGGGCATATGATGTTGCAGCAGGGAGTGCGAGTATTGATACAGTTGCACCGGAGCGAATATCAACACATCCTGAGATCGTTACTGAATTAACGGATATCTATTCTTTAGGAACTATTTTTAAAAATAGCGGCCTTCATGATGCCATCATTGATCGGATGTTGAATCAAGATCCTAAAGCCAGACCTACTGTGGATGAGATTTTACTTACAGAATTTTTCGAAAATATTGATAAAGCTGCTGCATTGACTGAAATAAAAGAGCAATTATTTAAGTCTTTTTTTGCTGATAGATATGAATCGTCTTTCACGTTTTCACCTCATGTGTCTCTGGTAGACAAGGAAAAACATAAACAACAATATTTGTATGCGGCAGTAACTGATCTCAGCCATCAAACAGGCGCTACCTTTGATGTTGCTCAAAATAGTATTACTTACCAAGATCAAGTCACTAATACGATGGGCTGGTCTGGTGTGACAAACGTTTTTCCCAGTTTTGAAACCCCACAGATGTCATTTACTTTTCGTATTCTAGATTTGATGCAACCCAATTTACCACAGCCATTTACCCGATACCTTGATAATGGTCAGTGGCAGAAAATCAGATATCAATTACAAGTTCAAGTTGCTAAAAATACTGCTTTACCGTTAGCTGATCCAGTGCTTCGACCTTTTCAATACCAAGATTTAGAAGATCCAGCCGAACCAGTTGTGATCGAAGCCAGCACCCCAATACCCACTTTGAAAGCAGAGTATACCCCTGAGACGAGTTTGAATGTATTAAGCATGCCAATCAAAATGCCTGATCGTGTAGCAAAGTTACTCAACACACAGCAACGCCGAGACATTTCTGGCAGAGAATTTGATGGAGAAACAATCTATTTACCGGAAGAATTAATCAAAGGAAATCCTTCTCACGTTTTGCTTAATATCATGTGCTCGGTATGCCTTGAATATTTTGTTAACCCTAAAAGGTTAGTAGAAGCTTATGCATATGTAACGTTGAGAAAAGGGGTGGTTTCTCCTGTGGGTCAAAGTACCTTAGGTCAAGGTGGTTGGCATGTTGATGGGTTGTGGGGAGCACGAACCAAATATTTTCCATCAAGCCCCTTCCATCAAGAACCAACCATCGATAGACAATACATCATGAATTCGAGTGAGGAGATGCGTACTGAGTGGACATCTTTTGGCGTGAATTTAAGTGAATTTAAACAAAGAGCCTCTAGTGAGGGCTTAACATTGGATCAATATCTGAATAAAGAGAGTATTGAGCCCATTCCTCCTGCACCATTACAAAAGACAATAGAAGATGCCATTGAGCAAGCGATAGTCAAACATGGTCCCTGTAAAGTTGTTCACCATTTACCTGCCAATCGGCTTACTTTTTTTGATGCTCGCGTGATTCATCGAGCACCCATTAATGCTACTGGGAAACCCATAGCAAGAAGTATTTTTAGATGTGCTTTTTCACCGGATCCTTTTTGTAAGCTTGGGGTGACAGTGAACCCTCTCTTAGGGCCAGTCACGCCGTTACTATTCTATAGCATCGAGTCACCTATTCAGTTGAGCAAAGATTCAGATGAAGATAAATTTACTTTACCAAAATATAGCAGCTCTTATAAGGGAGGATGAAAAAGAGTAGAAAGTAGCTTTGATGCCACGTAGCATAATCAAGGATATGGTTAGGCCAAAGTGGGTATATCTGTGAAGCACTATTATTTAATATATCAAAGCCCATCTCAAATTTATTTGGGCTTTTCTTACTGGGCGTTGTTATAAAATAGAGAAACCTTGATTACGCTATGCTTCATCAAGGCTACTTTCTAATTCTTTTTCATTGAGAACTTCTAGAAATTGTTGGCCGTAATGGGTCAACTTATGTTGTCCTACACCTGACACGGAGAGCAGATCTTCTAATGTTTGTGGTTTTAGACGCGCCATTTCATGTAATGTGGCGTCACTAAAAATCATAAATGGTGGTTTATTTTCTTCGTGAGCAAGCGATCTTCTTAATGTTCGTAAAGCTTCGAAAAGAGGGCTGGTTGAGTTGTCAATCGTTTCTTTGTCACGTGCTTTTCTCTTTTTGGGTTTATTTTTTGAGAATTCAACAGGAGGTAGAGCAAGCGCTATCTTTTCTTCTCCACGTAATATCGGAATTGCTTTGGGTGATAGGCGCAATACGTTAAAATGCTCTGGATCTTGAAAGCAATAATCACGATGAATGAGCTGCCAGGCTAATTGTTTCCAAAAAGCGGCCGATTTATCTTTGCCAATACCAAAAGTGGTGAGCTGATGATGGCCTTGGAGACTGACTTTTTCTGATAAGCTTCCGCGTAACACATCAATGACGTGGATTAAGCCAAAATTTTGCCGTAAGCGATAGATACAGGATAAAAACTTTTGCGCATCAATGGTCGCATCCGTGATTTCGGGAGGATGTTCACAAATGTCACAAAATCCACAGGACGTTTCATACGTTTCATTAAAATAGCGTAATAAAATTTGCCTACGACAGTGTGTTGCCTCAGCAAAGGCCAACATGTGCGTCAATTTTTGATGTTCAATTCGTTTTTGTGCTTCACCAGATAGGGTCTCAATGAGACCACGAAGCCTGCCACTGTCACCTGGGTCATAAAGCAGTAGCGCTTTGGAAGGTAATCCATCGCGCCCTGCGCGTCCTGTTTCTTGATAATAACTTTCAATGGTTTTGGGTAGGTCATAATGGATGACGAAGCGCACGTTCGGTTTATCAATACCCATGCCAAATGCGATGGTTGCAACCACAATGTCAATATTGTCATAACGAAATAGGGTTTGAACTTCTCGTCTTTCATGATGAGAAAGACCCGCATGATATGCGCGGGCTCGATAGCCTTGTTCTTGTAGTTTTTCAGCAAGTCTTTCAACGCCATTACGAGTCCCACAATAGATGATGCCGGATTGTTGGTGTTGTGTTTGTAAGAATTGGTTTAACTGCTTAAGTGGGTTATTTTTGAAGAGCACTTGGTAGTGAATGTTTGGACGGTTGAAGGAAGCAATGTATTGCTTGGGTTTATAATTGAGCTTACGGATAATATCAAGTTGCGTTTGGTGATCAGCTGTTGCAGTAAGGGCTATGATTGGGATCTCTGGGAAATGGGCTTTTAGTATGCTCAAACTCGCATATTCAGGGCGAAAGTCATGTCCCCATTGTGAAATACAGTGCGCTTCATCAATGGCAAATAAAGCCACTGGGCACTCTAGTAACCGTTGCAGAAAAGTTTCGCTCACCAGTCTTTCCGGTGCAATATAAAGAAGATCTAATTCGTTGTTGTGTAAAGCACTAAGAACTCGGCGTGCGTCTGTGCTATTGAGTGAGGAGTTATAATAGGCGGCTTTGATCCCTTGTAATTTTAAACTGGCAACTTGATCTTCCATCAGAGCGATCAAAGGGGATACGACAATGCCAACTCCTTGACGTAGTATGGCAGGAATTTGATAACAAATGGATTTTCCGCCTCCGGTTGGCATCAGTACCAGAAGATCCTCACCCTGAAGCAGATCACTTACAATGTCTTCTTGCTGTAGACGGAATGCATCAAAACCATAATAATCTTTGAGGATTTTAAGAGCATGAATTTTGGTTGGATTTTCTTGCGCTAAAACGTCCATGTGTTTATTCTTTTTGCTATGATGGATCTTTCAGAGGCCGCAATCATACCATTGATTCCTGTTCTCTTATAGATGTGTTCGTTAAATTAAGGAATGATTATGCAATTTCAACTGAACGATGAGCACTGTGCATTTCGAGACATGGCCGAGGATTTTGCTCGCAATAAACTCTTGCCAAACGCAGAGCATTGGGATGAGCATCATTTTTTTCCGATTGACATTTTGCGTGAAGCTGCCAGTTTAGGAATGTCTGGGATGGTTGCTAAAGAAGACATTGGAGGCGCTGCACTTTCTCGTTTAGATGCTGCTCTTATTTTTGAACAATTAGCCACGGGCTGCATCAGTACCAGTGCTTACTTATCTATTCACAATATGGTGACTTCTTTGGTTGATAAATATGCAGCTGAGCCATTGCGCACCCATTGGGGACGTCGTTTGACCTCTATGGATGTGTTTGCCAGCTATTGTTTAACCGAACCTGAATCGGGTTCAGATGCTGCCGCATTGAAGAGTCGGGCAACGATTGATGGTGATCATTATGTGCTGAATGGTTCGAAAGCATTTATTTCAGGAGCGAGTGTCAGTGATGTTTATTTATGTATGGTGAGAACGGGGGATGAGTCTCATCATGGAATCAGTTGTTTGCTTATTGAAAAAGATACGCCGGGATTAAGTTTTGGCAAACTAGAAAATAAAATGGGCTGGCGCAGTCAACCCACAGCAATGGTTTATTTTGAAAATTGCCGTGTGCCTATCAGTCATCGTGTAGGTGATGAAGGGATGGGGTTTAAAATTGCCTTAAACGCATTAAATGGCGGACGAGTCAATATTGCTGCTTGTTCATTAGGAGGTGCTTTGGCGTGCCTTCGACTGACCAAAGCCTATATGCAAGAGCGCAAGCAATTTGGTAAATCCTTAAGTGAAATGCAGGCTTTGCGTTTTTATTTTGCGGATATGTTGACGGATTTTGATGCAGCAAGATTGATGGTTTATCGTGCAGCGGATGCAATGGATAAAGAAGATCCTAAAACACCTATCTATTCGGCAATGGCTAAGCGTCTAGCCACGGATGTTGCCTTTCGTATTAGTGATAAAGCCATGCAATTACATGGGGGATATGGGTATTTGCGTGATTATCAGATTGAGCGAATCTTTAGAGATCTCCGTGTTCATCAAATTTTGGAAGGAACAAACGAAATCATGCGTGAAATCATAGCCAAAGCCGTCTTAGATGAAGAATATGATATGAATTAGGTTTGAATCAATAACAGGAGTTATTTTATGTCTTTTATCGAAAAAAATTTAGAAAATGGGATTTTAACACTTACCTTCAATCGACCAGAAAAATTAAATGCAATGAGCCTTGATGTGTTGAGCGAATTATCTGAACTATTTAAATCAACAAAAGAAGATTCAAAAATCAAAGCCTTGATGCTGACTGGTACAGGTAAAGCATTCTCTGCTGGGGCTGATATTTCACGTATGGCTGATTTTAACGCTGAAAGTGGTTATCAATTTGCCTGTTATGGACAGGATGTTTTTCGCCAATTAGAAACCTTAGGTAAACCATCACTCATTGCCGTGAATGGGTATGCATTTGGTGGTGGATGTGAGCTATCAATGGCAGCGACCATGCGGATAGCATCGACAAATGCCCAATTTGGTCAGCCAGAAGTCAAATTAGGTATTATTCCTGGTTATGGTGGGACACAACGCTTGGCACGTTTAATAGGAAAGGGCAGAGCACTGGATCTTTGTTTAACGGGGCGTTTTATTAACGCAGAGACAGCTTTGCAATGGGGTTTAGTGAGTGAAGTAGTAGAACCTGATGCTTTGATATCGACGGGAAAACGAATTCTATCAAACCTTTTGAGCCTTGCTCCTTTGGCTATTCAAAGCATCATGGAATGCATCGATAGAGGGTATGATATGTCCTTATCCGATGCTTTGCATCTTGAAGCGGTCCATTTTGCTAAGGTTTGTGCAACGGAAGATAAAAACGAGGGAGTGGCTGCATTTCTTGAAAAAAGAACAGCGCATTTTAAGGGAGTGTAAGATGACGACTGATCTTGTCTTTTCTCGGGAAAATCATATAGGAATCATTACATTACAACGAGTTGATGCGTTAAATGCTTTGACCTTGCCCATGATTTTAGCTTTGCAACACCAGTTGGAGGAATGGCATGATGCGGATGATATTCATGCGGTTGCCATTCAATCAGCTGCAGCAGGAAAAGCTTTCTGTGCTGGAGGGGATATTCGTTGGTTGTACGATAGAAGATCTCATGATGCGCACCTGCAAATGCAATTTTTTTGGCATGAATATCGATTAAATCATTATATTCATCAATTTAAAAAACCTTATATTGCCTTCATGGATGGTGTGACCATGGGAGGCGGGGTTGGGATCTCTTTGCATGGGAGCCACCCTGTTGCCAGTGAACGCTTTTTGTTCGCCATGCCTGAAACTGGGATAGGATTTTTTCCAGATATTGGCGCGAGCTATTTGTTGTCTCGTTGTCTTGATCAATATGGCATTTATTTGGGGTTGACGGGGGCGAGACTCGGTATGTCAGACGCGAAAGCATTGGGTCTTATTAAGTATCAGATCCCATCTTCCCAATTTGAAAATGCGCTGCATGCTTTGATAGATTCAGATCTATCTTCTGATCCACATCTTTGTGTCGAGAGATGTTTGCAGCCATTTACAATGCCTGAAGCACAGGCACCTTTGTTGGAGAAAACATCAAGAGTGAATGATGCTTTTTCAGCACCTGATATAGAGTCCATTTTTAGCAGGCTTTCAGAGTCTGATGAATGGGCTAGAGATACGCTTCATATCCTAAATAAAAAGTCGCCTTTAAGTCTAAAAATAACGCTTCATCAATTACATCAAGCGAAGTTCATGAGTATGGCAGAATGTGTTAAAATGGATTACTGCTTGGTTGGGCATTTTATGCGCGACCACGATTTTTACGAAGGCGTACGAGCTTTGCTCATCGATAAAGATAAATCACCAGAATGGAAACCTGAATCCATTTCAAAGGTGACTAGTGAACAAGTTGCTGATTATTTTGTTTGTGGGCAACCGGAGTTACCTTTATTGATGGTTTGAAGGTTCATATCCATTGAATAGGTTCTTCACCATGTCTGATTTTTATCATGATTTTACCAAACGGCGTACATTTGCCATTATTTCTCATCCTGATGCAGGAAAGACGACGGTTACTGAAAAGTTACTGTTGTTTGGCGGAGCGATTCAATTAGCTGGGACTGTTAAGGGTCGCAAGGCTACACGTCATGCCACTTCAGATTGGATGGAGATGGAAAAGGAAAGGGGGATTTCGATCACCACATCGGTGATGCAGTTTATTTATAATCATCATGTGATTAATTTGTTGGATACCCCAGGACATGAGGATTTTTCTGAAGATACTTATCGCACCTTGACTGCTGTAGATTCTGCATTAATGGTGATTGATGTGGCGAAAGGTGTAGAGGAAAGAACCGTTAAATTGATGGAGGTGTGTCGTCTTCGTGATACACCTATCATGACATTCATTAATAAATTAGATAGGGAAGGCCGCTCACCTATTGAGTTACTCGATGAGGTGGAAACAGTACTGCAGATCCAATGTGCACCAATCACGTGGCCTGTTGGGATGGGAAAACGATTTAAAGGAATTTATCATCTGTATCAAGATACGGTTTATCTATATCAATCTGGTAAAAATGCAGAAAAGCAGACGGCGGTGCAAATCAAAGGCCTTGATAACCCAAAGCTCGATGAGCTATTGGGTGATAGTGCATTAGAGTTACGAGAAGAAATCGAATTGGTCAAAGGAGCTTCCCATGAGTTCCAATTGGATCACTATTTGGCTGGAAAAATGACGCCAGTCTATTTCGGTTCAGCCATTAATAATTTTGGCATTAAAGAGCTTTTAGATGATTTTGCTCATTATGCGCCAGGTCCTACACCACGTCAGTCACAAGAGAGAATGGTTCATCCAGAAGAGGCTAATTTTAGTGGGTTTGTCTTTAAAATTCAGGCCAATATGGATCCTAAACATCGGGACAGAATTGCATTTTTGAGAATTTGTTCAGGGATGTTTAAAAAAGGAATGAAGTTGACTCATCTTCGCTTAGATAAAGATATTCAAATTTCTAACGCTTTGACTTTTATGGCTGGCGATAGAAGTCATGCGGATTTAGCATTACCTGGTGATATCATTGGGTTACATAATCATGGAACCATTCGCATAGGGGATACGTTTACAGAAGGGGAAGTCTTAAAATTCACTGGTATTCCCAATTTTGCGCCTGAATTGTTTCGTTTGGTTCGCTTAAAAGATCCATTAAAAAGCAAGGCATTGATCAAAGGTCTCATCGAGCTCTCAGAAGAAGGTGCCACACAAGTATTTAGACCATTGAACAGCAATCAATTGATCTTAGGTGCCGTTGGCATGCTGCAGTTTGATGTTGTGGCTCATCGGTTAAAGCATGAGTACAATGTGGATTGTGTCTATGAGTCAGTGAATGTTTCTTGTGCACGGTGGGTTTATGCTGAAGATGAAAAAGCAATGACTGAATTTAGGGCAAAAGTATTTGACTATTTGGCTTTAGATGGTAGTGATACGTTGATGTATCTCGCGCCTACTAAGGTGAATTTGTCTATGACAGAAGAGCGCTATCCTAAAATCCAATTTTCAGCAACAAGAGAACATTAACCAAAATCTGTTAGAGCACCACCAGGAGATTTCTCACGTTGTTCGGGATGACGTCTTAAGTTGAAACAGGCGTCATTCCGAACAACGTGAGAGATCTCCTAAAACCGACAGGGTACCAGTTTTTGGAGATCTCTCATCCAGTTCATGATGACGAAATTCAGAGGGTTATTGAGAAGTGATATGTTAGGCCGTCGTACAGCTTGCTTTGATGGTTTGAGTGCCTCTATTGACCAGCTCGACTTTTGCCCCAGATTCTGCGGTGATGTTTAACATATCACCTGGGTGTAATAGTATGCCTATTTCATCTCCGGCCGTTAAATCTGTGCCATTTACTGAACCTGTTTTTCGTAACATCTTAACTGAAACGGCAGTTTCAGGGATTTGCCCTAGGATGGCGCAAGATGCTTTCAGGGTCCAGAAGAAAATATTAGAAAAAATCTGAGGATCATTCACCGGAAATTCGAATTCCACAGCCATTCCTTGGGTGAAAATATAGTTGGTTGTTGAAAAGGCATTGGTGGTCAATAGTCCACCTACAAAGAGTAAAGCAATTCCTATTTTTCGTAGCATAAAATACCTCCTTACCAGAAAGTTAATGATCAAAACATGTTCTTAAAGAAAGCAGCTTTGTACATGAAAAAAGCAGCTTTGTACATGGCAACAATGGATTTTGTCATTTCCACCTTCTTTGGAATGACAGATTCCAAACTATCATCTATAAAGAAAAAGCAGTTTGGCTCTACATCAAATGCCTACACTATTGCTTTTTCTAAGATTATAGAGGATCGCATGACAAACAAGTTGAATCAATCTTGCTGTTATTGAAACCCATCCGTAGCTTTCTAGAACAAGTCATGCGATCAATGCGTTCATCAGAGCATCTACTCCCAAAAGTATCGCTTTTACACTCTTATATGTCCTTACAAAGTGGCCATAGATTTAGAGATGGACTCAAGGGTAACTTTAGCATCACCAAATAACATATATGTGTTGTCGTGATGAAATAAGTTATTTTCAACGCCCGCATATCCAGGAGCCAAACTACGCTTTAAAAATAGAACAATTTTTGCTTTTTCTACATCTAAAACAGGCATACCATAAATAGGTGAGCTGGGATCAGTTTTAGCAGCTGGATTGGTAATATCATTGGCACCAACAACCAATACCACATCACAAGTATTAAAATCTCGATTAATTTCTATCTGTTCAAATACTTGGTCATACGGGATATTGGCTTCAGCCAATAGCACATTCATATGCCCTGGCATACGACCTGCAACAGGATGAATGGCAAAACGTACACGAATGTTTCGTGATTCTAACTCTACTACTAATTCCTTTAAAGCATGTTGGGCGTGTGCAACTGCCATCCCATAACCTGGGACAATAATCACATTTTGTGCACTGTTTAAGAGAAAAGCTGCATCATCTCCGTTGGCAATCCTCACATTGATAGGCTCGGCATCTGTTGAATGATGGTTTGATTGAGCGCTTTCTTGAATGCCTCCAAAAATAACATTGATGATGGAGCGATTCATGCCAGCACACATGACATAACTCAAAATCGCACCACTTGCACCCACCAATGCACCGGTGATGACTAGAAGATGATTGCTTAAAGTAAATCCAATCCCTGCAGCAGCCCAACCTGAATACGAATTCAACATCGAAATGACGACAGGCATATCAGCGCCACCGATAGGAAGGATAATGAATGTTCCTAAAGCAAGAGAGAGTAAGGCAATTAAAATAAAAAACCCAAGCGATTGATGATTCAGAAATGCCAAAAACAAGCAAAGTAGGGCGATCGCTAAGGAAGAGTTAAAGAGCACTTGTCCTTTAAATCGTAATGGTTTTCCAGACATTAATCCTTGTAGTTTTAAAAAGGCAATGATTGATCCGGCAAAGGTAATGGCTCCAATGATGAGACCAAGACTCATTTCAACCAGACTTGAAGTGGCAATGGCATCAGGTAAACCAATGTGAAATGATTGAGGAGATAAGAACGCACATAAAGCAACGAGAACCGCAGCTAATCCGACAAGTGAATGAAATCCAGCAACGAGTTGCGGAATAGCAGTCATTTTAATTTTTAATGCTATCCAGGTACCAACCCCTCCCCCTGAGAGAATGAGTAGGAGTAATAGCCAGATATGGTCTATCTGAAGGGTCAAAAAGGTTGCCAAAATAGCCAAAGTCATTCCAAAGATGCCTAAATAATTGCCTTGTCTAGCTGTGGCAGGGCTCGCAAGACCTTTTAACGCTAAAATGAAACAAACAGCTGCGATTAAATAAATAAATGAAACAGAAGTGAGCATAAGTGTTCTACCTTAATTTTTCTTATACATGCGTAACATACGCTGAGTTACAATGAATCCACCAAAAATATTGATGGCAGTGATAAAGATTCCTAGTCCACTGATAAACGTGATGGTGCCTGTGATCTGGCTACCAGCAGCAATTAATGCGCCCAAAATAATAATACTCGAGATAGCATTAGTGACTGACATCAAAGGGGTATGTAAAGCTGGCGTTACTTTCCAAACGACGTAATAGCCAACAAAACAGGCCAGAACAAAAATGGTTAAAATGGCAATGTAGGGATTATTTAAGGTATTCAGTTCAGTCATGTTGTGCCTCCTTAATGGATTGAAAAGGATATAATTGTCCATCATGGCAAATCAATGCTTGCCGAATCATTTCATCTTCTTCATTGAATGTAAATGTTGGAGAGGAGTCCTTGAGAAAACTAATTA
The DNA here is from genome assembly GCA_021807845.1 of Pseudomonadota bacterium. The sequence continues at coordinate 2,672 of JAKBCM010000010.1, read as the reverse complement.
AATGAACCAGGTTGTTTGCGTATAAATCACTTGCTGTGGCAGGGATTAGGCCCGCGATGTTGCTATGACCAATCAAAGTAACCTGTTGATGTTTTACGATTTTGTCACGAACGCTGAGCTCACAATTGCCTCCCCGTGATGTGGCTAAATCTACAATGATGGACCCAGGTTTCATGTTTTCAACCGTTTCCTTAGAGATAAGCGTTGGGGCTTTTTTACCAGGGATCAATGCAGTACAAATGATGATATCTGCAAGACGGGCATATTGGTCGATGAGTGCTGATTGTAATTGGCGATATTCCTCACTGACTTCTTTGGCATAACCACTTGATAGGGCGTTGTCTTGTCCTTCTTTTACCTCGATAAATTCAGCACCAAGACTTTGAACTTGCTCTTTGGCCGCTTGGCGTACATCAAATGCATAAACCACAGCACCTAATCGTTTCGCAGTAGCGATTGCTTGTAAGCCGGCAACTCCAGCACCAAGGATTAAGACTTTGGCCGGTTGGATCATCCCTGCTGCAGTCATCATCATAGGGATGGCTCGATTGAAGTGAGATACTGCTTCAATGACTGCTCTATAACCCGCTAAATTGGCTTGTGAAGAGAGACTATCAATGTTTTGAGCGCGGGTGATGCGAGGCACATGATTCATTGAAAAGACACTGATTTGATGATGTTGACACCATTGTAGTAATTCACTAGGGGGTTCATTGTCGATAGGGCAGATAAGCAGTGCTTTTTCTGGTAGTCCTTTCAGCGTTTTGTGGGTTGGTTCATTCACACAAAGCATGACATTTGCTTGCTGAATCAGTTGAGCTCTATCTTGGATAATAGAAGCGCCTACCTCTTCATAATCATGATCATGATATCCTGCATTGACTCCTGCATGATGCTCACAAAGGACCTCAAGGCCTAATTTGATATAACTTTTAGCAGCCTTTGGAGTGATTGCAACACGAGTCTCATGTTCTAGTTCTTTGATTGCCACAATTTTCATAACACCATCCTTACAACTATACCTGAAGCTAAATTGCATCATCCTAGTCGAATCAGATGGATATTGCTAGCCATTTAATCGTAATACATTCATTGCAACTAATTCTTTTTTAACCCTATGATCAACTTGACAAATAAAGGTGTTATCAGGCGTTTCATCAAATTTATAGAAATAATGAACTTGTATCTTTGGGTGGTGTTTAAAAAGCGCAGGGTACGTGACTGAGTATTTTTTATGGTTAAAAAACATCATTAATTTTTCATGACAACCTTTGTCTAGAATCATCCCTTCTAGTTCGAGGTGATTACTATGTTGTCTTTTACCAACGGTTGAGCAGGGTGAATGGGTTAAAAAAATATCAATATTTATAATCGGTTGCTCAGGGTTTTCGCGTCTGAAAGTAGCTACCATTTCAGAGAATAATAAAATTAATTTTTCTTCCGCATGACGTCTATCTTGTGGAAAATGGAGATGAACACCATTTTCCAACATCAATTGATGTAATTTATGTATTCTTTTCTCTTGAGCTTCTTGGGTATGTTTCTCTAAATGTTCTTTATCATTAAAATATTTAAGCAACTCTTTGCCGAGTTCTAATTTTAAATGGGCTTGAATTAAAGTTGCCGTTTTGCTATCTGTATTGCTTTTGACAACAAAGAAAGCACATTCATTGATACTTAAAATGGCCACAACTTCATTTTTATTGCGTTTGATAGAAGAGGCTGCTTGAAAAAAAGTAGAATACAATCTCATGATGGTTTCAATAATGTGTTTGATTAAATTTGATGCTAAGTGTAAAATAAATAAAACAAATAAATCAACTATTATTTTTTGGATCGTTATGAAACGCATATTTCTATTGTTTTTTTTCTGGCTATCGGTTGATGGGTATGTTTTTGCCGAGAATAGTGATTGTAAGCTTCATCATTGTATTGCAATTGTTGATGCTGGCAGTACGGGTTCGAGGTTACATATTTATGCTTATGATTTAAATCAACTCAAGCAACCGATAGGGATTAACGAAATTTGGTCCAAAAAAATAAAGCCAGGATTTGCAACGCTTGAGCCACAACAAGCATCTATTCAATCCTATTTAGATCAGTTGTTTTCCAATGCACCAGAAGCAAACATCCCTGTTTATTTTTATGCGACTGCAGGCATGCGACTGCAACCTATCCCAAGACAGCAGTCTTTGTATCAAATACTCAATCTTTGGTTCCAACAGCATCCAGAGTGGTTGTTGAAAGAGTCGAAAACCATTACGGGAAATGATGAAGGTGTTTATGGTTGGTTGGCTGTAAACTATCAGTTGGGTGGATTTGATTCGCCTGATAAGCCTTTGGCAGCAGTGATGGATATGGGGGGGGCATCCGTTCAAGTGACTTTCCCGGTAGATCCAAGTTTTACCACCGATGGTCACATGATAGAGGAATTGGATGTTGGAGGGAGGCACTTGGCATTATTTGTACGTAGTTTTCTTGGGTTAGGGCAAACCGTATTATCCCAGCAGTTTCTCGAAGACGAAAATTGTTTTGCCATAGGCTATTTACTTCCAAATGGGTTAGAGGCCAATGGAGATAGTCAAGCATGCCAACACGATGTTACTAAATTAATAAACAATGTTCATCGGGTGGATCAAATCGTCATACCTGCGATGACTAGGAGCTTAGAT
>JAKBCM010000132.1 GCA_021807845.1 Pseudomonadota bacterium | reverse complement strand
GATATAGTCATCATTGATACACCTCCTGTATTGTTAGTCACAGATGCAGTATTGGTTGCTGTGCATGCAGGTACAAATTATCTAGTTCTAGGTGCTTCTGTGCATCAACCTATTGAAATTGAGTTGGCAATAAAATGTGTGACTAATGTTGGAGTTACTTTAAATGGGTCAATCTTCAATTTTCAAAAACAAGCAGGTCGAGTCCATAATCATCAATATGGTTATTATTATCATGATGACAACCAAGAGACTTCTAAAACAACACACACATGAAGTGTCAAGACATTTAGGTGTGCTTCTGAAATTACTTACTTCCCAGATAAGATAGAAGTTACTTGATCAATCGTATCATGACGATACATGCCATATTCCTAAGCGGCGAATGATTTAAATTTACGCAACTAAATTCATAGCGATGTGTAAATTTGTAATCATGGCAGTCCTGTTCATATCCATTTAATCTTGGTGCCTCTTCTTGATGCGCTTCTTTAGTAGGAGTATTGCATACTTACTATTGTACTTACAGACAGAACAAAACTCATCTAAGATCCGAGCGTTATCTTGTCGATTCGATTTTTTATAGCGTTTTTTAATCTCTTCCAGATAGGCTTTTTTCTGTTCAAGACTCATCATTTTCGGTAACCTCCCCGGTTACCTTTAATTTGAGTCAACGATTATTTTTTTCGCATCCTTCGGTTACATTTAATTAGAATCAACTCGAACCCTGCTCCAAATTTGACTAACCCCTATAGGATTGGTAGTATCGCCCGGGTTCATGGGATTAGTTTGCATGAGACTCGTGGGACATTCAAGATACCCTGCAAGGAATGTTTGGATATGTGTGGAATTGCTGGAATTTTTAACACCAAAGGCGCGCAAGTTCTTGGGCTTCATCATAAGCTTCAGATGATGGGTAAGCTGATTGCTCACCGCGGGCCTGATGATCATGGGGTGTGGACTCATGAAAAAAATACAGTGGGGTTGGCCCATTGTCGGCTGAGTATCATTGATTTATCACAATATGCTCATCAGCCCATGCGTTCAGCCACAGGAGAGGTGATTGTCTTTAATGGTGAGATTTATAATCACGTTGAACTAAGACAAGCACTTTCCGCTCATTGGTCTTTTACGACTCAATCAGATACCGAAGTCATTCTAGCCGCTTATAAAGTATATGGCATAGACTGCGTCAAGCATTTTAAAGGCATGTTTGCTTTTGCGATTTGGGATGGTGAAAAGCTATTTTGTGCGCGTGATCATTTTGGTATTAAACCCTTCTATTTTATACGTCAAGACGATTGTTTTATTTTTGCGTCAGAAACCAAGGCGCTCTTGCCATTCCTCCCTGATATACAAACCGATCGCCAAGCTTTTTCTGAATATATCACGTTTCAATACCCCATGGGCTCGCAAACTTTATTTAAGAATGTATACCAACTAGAACCCGCTCAAGCCATGATGATTAGGCCTAATGGAGAGAAGATTTGGCGGTATTGGGATGTGCATTACCATATTGATTATGAACATTCCTCGGCTTATTTTTCCCATAGACTGGAAGAATTAATGGATGAGTCTATTCGGCTACATTTGCGTGCTGATGTGGATATTGGGGCTTATGTCAGTGGGGGTGTGGATTCAAGCTTGATTGGCATTTTGGCTACCGAAGATAAAAAAGCCCCCATTCCTTTTTTTCACGGCCGTTTTCTTGAAGATAAAGCCTATGATGAAAGTGAATATGCAGCGGATGCGGCGAATTACTGTGGCTCTCCTTTACATGTTCTAGATATCACCGCTGCAGATTTTGAGAAGTATTTTCAGAAAATCATATACCATCTTGATTTTCCAGTAGCAGGGCCTGGTGTGTTTCCACAGTATATGGTTTCTGAAATGGCATCGCGTCATGTGAAAGTGGTGCTTGGTGGGCAGGGTGGTGATGAAATATTTGGTGGATACGCTCGCTACGTGATTGCTTATTTCGAACAGTGTATCAAAGCAGCAATTGAAGGAAATTACAAAAATGGTAATTTTGTAGTCACTGCTGAATCCATCATTCCTAATCTTGAAGTCTTAAATGCATATAAACCTTTGCTGAAACGTTTTTGGAGTCAGGGCTTATTTGAACCGCTTGAAAAAAGATATTTTTCATTGGTTGATAGAGGGATGGACTTAGATGGCGAAGTGACACTTACTGATCGAGAGCGCGCACATGTCTATCAAGAATTTATCAAAGTATTTAGCATGGCTAAATTTGAACATGCAGAATCATATTTTGATAGCATGACCCATTTTGATTTTAAATGCCTGCTGCCTAGTTTGCTCCATGTCGAAGATAGGGTCAGTATGGCGCATGGACTTGAAGCGCGCGTACCTTTTCTTTATCATCCTCTCATTGAGTTTGTTGCAACTATTCCTGCTAACATTAAATTTGCTGATGGTCGGATGAAACATCTTTTAAAACAAACCTTTTCAAAAAAGTTACCTTTATCTATTTTAAATCGCAAAGACAAAATGGGATTTCCTGTTCCATTGACTGAATGGATGCAAGGTGATCTGAAATCATTTGTTCATGATATTTTGGAGTCAGGTGCGGCTCGGAAAGATAATTTTATTGATTATCAAAAAATCATCAGAAATCTTGGTAAAACAGGTCAATTTAGTCGTAAAATATGGGGGTTTTTGTGTTATGAAGTCTGGCAACAACAGTTTCATGATCAATCAAATCAATTCAAATCAATGTTAAAGAGCAATGAACACATTGCCACTGAAGGAGTTTAATGAATGAGAGTGCTTATCACTGGAGGTTCGGGTTTTGTTGGATCACATCTTGCTGATCGATTATTAGCGAGAAACGATCAGGTGTTGGTGATTGATAACTTTTCAACAGGACGACGTGATAATTTAAAGCCTCATAAGAATTTGCAAGTGATTGAGGAAACCATTGCCAATACCTCTAAAATAGAAGAGATTTTTACAGAATTTAATCCCGATGTGGTGGTGCATGCAGCCGCTTCTTATAAAGATCCAGATAATTGGTTAGAAGATTGTTATACCAATGTATTGGGGACTGTGAATGTGCTTCAGGCCACGAAAAAGGCAAAGTGCGGGCGAATTATTTATTTCCAAACGGCACTTTGTTATGGACTAAACCCAAAAGAGCAGCCTGTTTCTTTGACGCATCACTTTGATGCGCGGGGAAGTAGTTATGCGATTAGTAAAACCGCGGCTGAGCATTATATTGAATTGTCAGGAGTTGATTTTGTTTCTTTTCGTCTAGCCAATGCTTATGGACCTCGAAACATCAGTGGACCATTACCCACTTTTTATCATCGATTATCTGCGGGCAAAGCATGCTTTGTGATGGATACACGGCGTGATTTTGTTTATATCTCTGATTTAATCGATTGTGTTGAAAAAGCAGTCGATGGGAAAGGTCAAGGGTATTATCACATTTCTTCAGGAAGCGATTTCTCAATTAAAGAATTATTTGATGCAACACTTGCTGCCTTGAAGATCAACTTGGATAAAGAAGTTGAAGTGCGCGAACGTCATCCGGATGATGCATTTACCATTTTGTTAGATCCAACGCGCACCAATAAAGATTTTTCTTGGGATGTAAAGACATCTTTAGAATCTGGGGTAAAAGCTGCCATTGGTTATTATCAGCAGTATGGTATTGAGCAAACTTTTACACATTTGCGAGCCGCTGAAGTTGAAACAGCATCCTAATGACGTAGGACGAATGATGATTGAATTCTCAGGAAAAAAAATACTCGTGGTTGGGGGTG
>JAKBCM010000131.1 GCA_021807845.1 Pseudomonadota bacterium | reverse complement strand
CTAGTGAGAAAGCAACATGAGCGATGTTTTAAGTGAAATACAAGAGCATGTCCTACTGATCACGTTAAATCGGATGAACAAACATAACGCTTTTGATGACATCTTATTGGCCTCCTTGCAATACATTTTAGACAAAGCAGAAGAAAATCCACACATTCATGTGATTGTGCTAAAGGCCAATGGCCGCCATTTTTCAGCGGGTGCCGATATCGCTTGGATGCATCGTATGGCACAATTTACTGAAGAAGAAAATTTGGCTGACGCCATGGCATTAGCTCGCTTAATGAATAGCTTATATCAGAGCAAAAAGCCAACAATAGCCATGGTACAAGGAGCTGCTATGGGTGGTGGAGCAGGCTTAGTTGCGGCTTCAGATATAGCCATCGCCGCTCATAGTGCGCGGTTTTGTTTTTCAGAAGTCAAATTAGGATTAATCCCAGCCGTCATCAGTCCCTATGTCATCAAAGCAATAGGTGAACGAGCAGCGCTTGGATTATTCATGAGTGCAGAAACAATCGACGCAAAACGTGCATTAGAATTGCAATTGGTGCAGCATTGTGTTCCCGATGAAGAGCTTTTATCATTCACGCTGAAATATGCCCATCAAATAGCACAGTGGATACCTCAAGCTGTACAAGCAGCAAAGAAATTGGTTCATAGCGTTGCTGGAAAACCCATTGATCAAGAATTACAACAGCTGACTTCTCGCTTAATTGCCAAACAGCGGGTATCCACTGAGGGTCAACAAGGTCTGCAAGCATTTCTGGACAAACAAATCGCCAAAGGAGCTAAAAAAGATGGATAGGCATGATGTTTCGTAAAGTTTTGATTGCAAATCGAGGTGAGATCGCTTGTCGTATCATCAAAACGGCCCGTCGCATGGGGATTGAAACCATTGCGATATATTCCACAGCCGATCAAGATGCTCTTCATGTGAAACTTGCGGACAGTGCTTTTTGTATCGGCCCCCCTGAAGCCTCAAAGAGCTATTTAAATGTTGACGCTATCATTCATGTCGCTCTTGCAAATCAAGCTGAAGCCATTCACCCAGGCTATGGATTTTTATCCGAGAACCCACAAATGGCGCTGGCCTGTCAGAACGCCAATCTTACCTTCATTGGCCCCTCAGTTGATGCCATCTTGGTGATGGGATCTAAACAACTGGCTAAAAAACGGTTAGAAAACACGCAAGTTCCTATCACTCCTGGTTATCATGGGGCCGATCAATCGGATGAAGACCTGCACAGAGAAGCAGAGCGCTTGGGTTTTCCAGTCCTTATTAAAGCGGCCAATGGTGGTGGCGGGAAAGGCATGCGCACGGTTCACAAAAGCGCTGATTTTCTCAAAGATCTAGCAGGAGCAAGACGCGAAGCACAAAGAAGCTTCGCTGATGATACCATCATCATAGAAAAGTTGATCTCTAACCCTCGTCATGTAGAAATTCAAATCATGGCAGATAATCATCACAACATCGTACACCTTTTTGAAAGAGATTGCTCGATTCAACGGCGCCATCAAAAAATCATCGAAGAAGCACCAGCTTTTCACCTACCAGAAACCCTAAGGCAAGAATTGGCAAAAGCTGCCATTGAAGTTGCCCGTACCATCGACTACCGAGGAGCCGGGACTGTAGAGTTTTTGGTAGATACACAGTTTGATTTTTATTTCATGGAAATGAACACCCGCCTGCAAGTGGAGCATCCAGTCACTGAAATGATCACTGGACTTGATTTGGTTGAATGGCAATTTAAAATCGCGGCAAATGAGCCATTGCCATTACAACAAAAAGATATCAAAGGAAAAGGGCATGCCATTGAATGTCGCGTTTATGCCGAAGATCCTCATCACGATTTTATCCCTTCGATTGGACAAATACAGTTTCTAAAAGAACCCACGGGTGAAGGGATCCGTATTGATTCAGGCGTTGGCCTTAAATCTCACATTACCATGCACTATGATCCCATGATCGCAAAATTAATTACTTGGGGTGACTCTAGAGAAGAAGCATTACAACGATTGCGAGGCGCATTAAAGCATTATCACATTAGGGGCGTCAAAACCAATCTCCCCTTTTTACAAGCGATTGTAAACCATCCCAGTTTTATCAAAGCCGCCATCAGCACAAATTTTTTAAGTCAGTATCCTTTAAGCTATCCAGAACCTGATCTTCGATTAACTTTATTATTTGCTGCAAGCTTTGACTATTTGTGTCTCCTTCAAGACAACGATAGCTTGTATCAAGATACATTTGCCTGGCAAATGCATCTCAAAAGTCATTGGCCCATGCACTACATCATCCATGAAAAATCGTTCTTGGTAGTCGTCCATCCCATCAATCACTGTGAACTGACTCTAGATCTTTTAGATGAAACCGTGACACTCAAAGTCACTGGAACAATGCATAAACTAGATATTGATGATGGCAAGCAATCATGGCATGCTTTGGTAGAAAACTTATCTGATAAGTTGGTTTTTTATACTGAAGAAGGATCGCTTGTCGTTGACCGCTTTGATTGGCAAAAAGTATCCACCGAACAGAGCTTTCTCAATAAACAATTGACCGCACCTATGACTTCTACCATTGTGGCCATATTAAAAAACAAGGGTGAAAAAATAAAAATGGGCGAACGATTGATTGTACTGGAAGCAATGAAAATGGAACACACCATCCATGCACCAAAAGATGGTTTTGTGGATGATATCTTTTATGAAGTGGGCGCACAGGTTGCTGAAGGTGTGGAATTAGTGTCCATCAAGGATCCTTAAAAAAAATAGGACGAACATGAATTATCCACCGCATGTAACGATTGTGGAAGTTGGACCACGCGATGGTTTACAAAATGAGCTTGCTTTTGTTCCCACCCAAACTAAAATTAAATTCATCAATTTATTAAGCTTAAGCGGGCTACAACATATTGAAGTGACAAGCTTTGTATCAGCAAAGCGGATCCCCCAACTGGCTGATAATCAGGAAGTTTTTCAAGCCATTGATAAACCCACTGGCGTTCATTTTTCAACCCTAGTCCCTAATGAACAAGGAATGCAACAAGCCCTACAAGCTGGCGTTAAAAATATTGCTATTTTTACTGCGGCGAGCGAACAATTCAACCAGAGAAACATTCACTGTTCTATTGCCGAAAGTATAGAGCGCGCAAAACCCGTCATCACACTCGCTCGTGCCCAAAACATGCATATTCGGGCTTATATTTCGTGCGTTCTTGGGTGCCCCTATGAAGGGAGCATCAAACCAGAGCAGGTTTTAAAGGTGACTCATCAACTCCTTGATCTTGGCGTAGATGAAATTAGCCTTGGTGATACGATTGGCGTTGGAACACCGAAGCAAACCATAGAACTCATCAAAACCATTACTGCCAGTTTGCCCGCATCAAGCATTGCCATGCATTTTCATGATACGTATGGCCAAGCGATAGCGAACATCTATGCTGCTTTAGAATGCGGGATCCTTCGTTTCGATAGCTCCGTTGCAGGATTAGGCGGATGCCCATATGCTAGAGGAGCAAGTGGTAATGTGGCCACGGAAGATATTCTTTACTTAATGCATGGACTTGGGATTGAAACGGGTGTTGATATTTATCAGATCGTTTCCGCAGGCGATATGATTTGTAAAGTTCTGGGAAGAAAAAATCAATCGAAAGTAGCCAGTGCTTTACTAGCCAATCTTAGTTAATTGTAACCTACGCCTCTGTACACGACAATTTTTCATACCCCGACTCCATGTAATGCATAATCAGGTTGAGGCGGCTTGATTTTATCCAGACAAGCAGAAAATAAATGCTGTTTGTAGAAC
>JAKBCM010000009.1 GCA_021807845.1 Pseudomonadota bacterium | reverse complement strand
CAATATCGATTTAAATTTCATTAAAAAGATACCCTTGTTTATCTTGGTTGGTATTACCGTACGAGGACTCGTCAGTGCGTTGGGTAGTTATAGTATGACTTGGGTTGCTCGCTCTGTGGTAAGAGTCCTTCGCCAGCGGGTTTTCACTCATATTACCCAATTACCCGCAGATTATTATGATGAAGCAACTTCTGGGAAACTATTGTCAAAAATCCTTTATGATGTTGAACAAGTGGCGCAAGTGAGTGCGGATGCTTTAACTGATATTGTGCAAAATACTTGTTTGGTTATTGGATTGCTAACTGTCATGATGTTGATTTGTTGGCAATTGTCATTGATGTTCTTACTCACGGTGCCGTTACTTGGAATACTCGTGAATTTTACCAACAAACGAGTACGGCGTATCAGTCACAAAATACAGAAAACGATGGGGGAGGTGACTGAAATTGCAGGGGAAGCGATTGATGGATATCAAGTCGTTCGTCTTTTTGGTGGCCAGACCTATGAAATCAATAAATTCAATCAGGCAACGGACGCTTCTTGGCAAAATGATATGAAGGTTGCCGTGACGAAAGCGATTAATGTCTCTGGCGTACAAAGTATTATTGCGTTGGGCATTGCTTTGATTATTTTTTCAGCCATTCAATTAACCGCAGTGCTGACCGTATCTGCGGGTTCCTTTCTCGCTATCATTGTTGCGATGTTGCAATTGATTAAACCCATGAAAACGCTTACCACATTGAATGCCACCATACAACGAGGATTGGCAGGTGCTGAGAGCGTATTTTCATTGCTTGATGAATCGACGGAATCAGATCGGGGTGTGAAAGCGATTAAAAAAGCACGAGGACAGATTGAGTTTCATCAAGTTTCCTTTGGCTATCGTAAGGGGGCTGAGGTTTTGCACCAGGTAAATTTTACCATCCATAGTGGAGAAACCGTTGCATTGGTAGGGCACTCAGGGAGTGGCAAGTCTACTCTGACGTCTTTGTTGCCGCGTTTTTATGAAGTGACGTTGGGTCACATCCTTCTCGATGGTATACCTATTAAAGAATTAACATTAAGCTCTCTTCGTGAACAAATAGCGTTAGTGAGTCAGCATGTGACATTATTTAATGATACTTTGGCTAATAATATTGCTTATGGTCGTTTTGATGCCAGCCGGAAAGAAATTGAGCATGCTGCAATCTTAGCTTATGCTGATGAATTCATAAAAAAATTGCCACAAGGATATGACACTCGGATTGGTGATAATGGGGTGCTTTTATCAGGTGGTCAACGCCAACGGTTGGCCATTGCGCGAGCTATTTTAAAAGATGCGCCGATTCTGATTTTAGATGAAGCGACTTCAGCACTTGATAGCGAATCGGAGCAATATATTCAACAAGCCCTTGAAAAAGTGATGAAAAATAGGACCACATTGGTGGTTGCTCATCGCTTATCTACCATCAAGCGTGCTGATAAAATCATTGTGATGCATGAGGGAAGAGTCGTTGAGCAAGGGACGCATCATGAGCTTTTAGCGACTGAAGGCCACTATGCACAACTCTATCGAGTGCAACAGCATGGGATGACGCACGAAGAGGTTTTCGTGAATGCATAAATGGAATCTCTATACGGCCCAGACAAAGTTGATTGAAAGACTATGGTATACAAGACATCCTCTGCGTTGGATCTTATTGCCCATGGCATGGATATATCGCTTCATTGTACTGGTGAGACGTTATTATTTAGAACATGTTGCTATGGTTCGGTTTCCTGTCCCGATCATAGTAGTTGGTAATTTAACAGTTGGAGGAGTTGGAAAAACGCCTTTGGTCATCGCTCTTGCAAAACAATTGAAGGCTAAGGGTGTTCGCGTTGGAATTGTCAGCCGTGGATATGGTGCAAAAGTAGGTCGTATGCCTGTTGAAGTCTTTGCTGATTCTGATGCGACTGTGATGGGTGATGAACCCTTATTGTTGGCTAAAAAAACGGCGTGTCCGGTGGTCATTGCTCCTAAAAGGGTTCGCGCGGTACAGTATTTGCTGGAAAAATATCAAAGCCAGGTGATTATCAGCGATGATGGTCTACAGCATTATGCCATGGGACGATCAGTCGAAATTGTGGTGATTGATGGTATGAGAGGGTTAGGAAATGGACATTTTTTACCCGCGGGTCCTTTGCGAGAGGGGATAAGCCGTCTCAAACAAGTTGACTTTATTGTGGTTAATGGACATTGTCCTAAAGAGTCGGCTTTTGGAAAAATATTGCATGCATGTGATGATCCACGGGTTTATCATATGGATTTTTTACCCGGGGACATCACCGGATTGTTACATGGTCAATCTTTTGAGAGGGTTGAAGAGAATGCAACGATTGCGGCTGTTGCGGGCATTGGGCATCCTGAACGGTTTTTTGCAATGCTTAAAGGGCTTAATATCGATTTTAAACCCTATCCTTTTCAGGACCATCATCCATTTAGCCCCAAGGATTTGCATTTCAAAGAAACGATGATATTGATGACAGAAAAAGATGCTGTAAAATGTCAGTCTTTTGCCACGAATAGCATGTATGTTCTACCTATCAATGCTGTAGTAGAGGACACATTTTGGGATGCTCTATGGTCACACAAACAATTAGGTTTGGGTCTTTTTAAGAATACAAGGTCATGTAAAAATGAGTCATATTCACTGCTATAAACGACTACTTTGCTTCCTTTTTTTCGTCAGCGGCATGAGTGTTGCTGCTTCTTTAGAAAATGAAATTGGATTTACCCCTTGTGATTCTACCCATGCCAATTGGGTATTTTCAGGTGTGGTCACCAATGAAAGTGGGGAGAATTATGGTTATTTTTTCCAGATGCAGCGCGATAAAGATCAGTTTCATACCATTTCTGCCCTTTTTGACAGTCAAACCAGACAGGTCTTTTTAGAAGATGAGAGTCATGCACAAATCCATGAGTCAACCACGCCTTATAATTGGCATATTGGTCATTCTTTTCTAAGATTTAATCCCATCAATAACAGTTGGATCTTTGGTTTTAAAACAGATGATAAAAAAGGGTTTAATTTTAAAGTGGATTTGTTAAAGCGCACAGATAAGAAGATTCCAAAGGCTCAAGATCTGAGCCCGGGTATTACTTTTCTCATTAATCAAACAGGTCATTTGAATGGCCATATTCAAGTCGGCAATGAGAGCAAAGAACAATTTGTGACGGCTAAAAATGCCTGGTTTAGACAAGTTTGGTTGGCAGAAAATCAACATAAAAGTTATCCATTGTCGGGTGTTTTATGTCGTTTCAATGATGGTAGTGGATTTTATGCCATGAATATGAAGACCAGGGATGCACTGAAAGGGGCGATAGCAGGGTGGTGTGATGAAGAAGGTGAGGCAAGTGCGATGTCACAATTTATTCATGTGAAAGAAGATCCCAAAGGCCCTTGGCATATCCAAGTTGCATCTCCCCATTTGCATTTGGTTCTTTCTGATTACCTTAAAAAGGATTCAGTCATTGCTGGATTTGTAGCTAAAGGGAAGTTACCCGGATTTTGTATGCTGAGCAAAGAAGAAATTATGTAGTGACCTTAATGAGCATACCCGCTTGTGGATGATCAAGATAATACACAATCCCAGGTTTTAAACGCATGTTTTCTTTAAAAACAAAAGCAATGTCTTGATGATTGGGTGCTTTAAAGAGGAGTTCAGTGTCGAATAAATAATAATTGCTCTTTCGAATCCTTAAAGTTCCTTCTACATGCCAGCTACTGCTGTTGGGTTCAGACAATGACACCGATTTTTGATTATTCGCGGGTTGCAACCAAGTGTAATGAAAAAGCACATGATATTGAGGTTTATGGTTCAACAGGAAGAGTTCGTTACGAAGTGCTGATTGTGATTTCGGCAGGATCCGATAAGGTGATTTTTTATCACTTTCCGTATATTGTAAAGGAATAGCTTGTTCCATACCAGGGACTAGAAGAGGTGCGAAGGGATCTTCGGTGAGAGAGCTCGATTGGTTGATGTGGGTAAAAACAATGAGGTCTATTTGATACAAATGGGTGCTTGGAGTGGCGTTGGAATAACAAGACCAAATCAATAAGCAAGTTGTTGTGAATAGTCGTAACATAATCTATTGATAAAGAAAATCGTCATCGCGCGGAGCATAAATGACAGGGATTGCTGAAGTCAAGCACTTAAGTGTTGGTTTGCAAACAGCGGATGGCCGTACCTTGATGGCTGTTGATGATGTCAGTTTTGATTTAAGGTTAAGTGAAACCCTTGTTTTGCTTGGAGAGTCAGGATGCGGTAAGTCATTAACCTCTCATGCTTTGATGAGACTTTTGCCAAACAACAGTATGTATGGCAATCGAAGCGCTGTTTATTTTAGAGAGACAGATCTGTTAGAAATACCTGAACATTTGATGCGATTATTACGGGGAAAACGGATCGCTATGATCTTTCAAGAACCCATGACGGCCTTAAATCCAGTGCTCACCATAGGTCAACAGCTTGCTGAAGCATTGTCTTCTAGGGACAAAAAGAGACAAGATCCACCTCATCTTCAACAAATGATTCAGTTGCTAAAAGAAGTTGAAATCACAGAGCCCGAACTTCGCTTGCGGCAATATCCTCATCAATTATCAGGAGGGCAAAAACAACGCATTGTGATTGCCATGGCGCTGGCTCATCATCCTGAACTATTGATAGCTGATGAGCCAACCACGGCTCTGGATGTGACGACACAAGCGCAAATTTTAACGCTACTCAAAAAATTACAAAACCAATACCAAATGAGTCTCTTGTTGATTACTCATGATTTAGGTGTGGTTTATAAAATGGCTGATACTGTGTGCGTGATGTATGCGGGCCAAATCGTTGAGTCAGCACCTGCTTCTCTTTTTTTAAATCAACCTCTTCATCCATATGGCCACCAGCTATTCCACGCTCTGCCGTCTTTTAGCAAGAGAAATCAGCATTTACCGACCTTGGTAGGTACTGTACCAGGACTCGATAGCATACCTTCAGGGTGTCGCTTTCATCCCCGTTGTCCTTATGCTTTTGAACCTTGTCAAACCATAGTTCCAGAGTTACAAGAGGTAGGACATGGGCGAGTTGTGAGTTGCCATCTATACCCAAAATATAGCACGCTGCCGTCAAAGCCCCATGTTTCAATTGATTGGGCGATAAAACCAGATTTGACAGAGACGATATTAGCAGTGACTCATCTTTCGGTCTATTTTAAAACAGGGCGATCTTTTGGATATAAGAGCAAGAACATTTGTAAGGCAGTGGATGATTTGTCTTTTACATTAAAAAAAGGAAGAACTTTGGCTTTGGTTGGGGAATCAGGATGTGGCAAAACAACGGTTTGCCGTTCCTTGCTTCGGTTACAACCGATTACGTCTGGAGAAATTCTTTTTCAGGGCTCAAATATTTCCTCGCTTCGCGGCCAAGGGCTTTCTGATTTTCGAAAAAAAGTACAAATTATTTTTCAAGATCCTTATTCATCAATGAATCCCAGAATGACTGTGGATGAGATTCTGGCTGAAGGATTGCAGGCACAAGGGGTTCGTAGGCATCAGATCCGTTTAAGGCAGTATGAGTTATTAGAACAAGTGAATTTATCACGTCAGAGCTTGAAACGATATCCTCATCAATTTTCAGGAGGACAAAGACAACGTATTTGTATTGCAAGAGCCCTCGCGACCCGTCCAGAATTGCTCATTTGTGATGAGCCTACCAGTGCTCTTGATATGTCTGTTCAAGCACAAATTCTTAATCTTCTGAAGTCATTACAACAAGAATTTGGTCTGTCTTACTTATTCATTACTCACAACATGGGTGTTGTATCTTATATGGCTGATGATGTCTTGGTGATGCGTTATGGAAAAATGGTAGAAGAAGGATCATGTGAGGAGATTTTTAAGACCCCAAAACACGATTATACTTGTCAACTGTTGAGAAGCCAATTAATGTAAATGGAGAGCTCAATTTAGGTGCACGACGATTACAATAAAACGGATTCATATCATCCCTAAGGGAGTGAATAAATGTTAAAGCTCTTTTTATCAAAATTTGTCATTCTCTTCGTTGGTATCTTCTGTCAGCTGGTTCAGGCTGGAAGTGGATTGTTATTTAATGTCACGGCGTCTGGAACACCTGCTACATACAATATCACAATATGTCTTAATGCAGATGGTCCTTTGAGCTGTCAAAATGCGGATGTTACGGCATTGAATTTGAGCATATTGACCACGATACCTAATCATACTTATCCTAACGCTGGCATTAAAATCAACACACCAGGATATACACTTCAGAGTTCATGCTTAAAAAACTCACTTGGTTTTTGTACTTTCCAGTTGAGTAATACAGTGCCTGTACATGTAAGCGTTACGTCAACCGAAGCCTATTCGATTGGTGGGCCTATCTCAGGCCTGACAGCGAGTGGGTTGGTTTTACAAAATAACGGAGGTGATAACCTAACGGTTCCTGCAAATGCTACATCGTTTGTCTTTTCTACCCCATTAACTTCTGGTGAAACGTATCACATTACCATTCTTTCAGAACCCGTCGGGCAGAATTGCTTAATCCAGAATGGAACAGGTATAGTGAGCAATCACCCAGTCACATCGATTGATATCACTTGTCATGTCAATACCAACGAAATGGCCTCTGGAAGATATATATCGAATGGGTTGTATTATCCTTTTATAATGAATTTGACAAATAACCAAATCTCATACCCCATCTCAGTGAATACACTCCCAGCTGGCACAAAAGGGGAAAGCGGTTCAACTTGTTTAAATGTTCCCCAAGGATTTTGTGAAGCGTTTTTTACAACCAATTGCACAATCACCACCTGTTTGGCTGCAGGCTCTCAGGCTACAGATATCACGATTTATCCCTTTTTAGCACAAGGTGAAAATCAAAATTGGGCTTATGAAATCACTTCTGCTTCTACGCTTCCAACAGAGTTTACTGCGGGTTTTTTCTTAGCTTCCAGTTGTACGGATACCACTTGTATTGCAGGTGGTGGATATGAGGCTAATATTACAATGAATAATGTCGTGCCCCTTTTGACTCAAAGTGATGCTCATTCATTTTGGAGCTATGTCATTGATGCAACACATCAAGCGGTGCCAGATATTGATCAAGTTACTTTTGGGGCATTTAATAGTAATCAATGTTTGAATAACTATTGCATAGCAGCTGGATATTATGAAGCTGCAAATTACGGCAGTCTGATTCTTGCACAAAGTAATGATATGGGAATTCATTGGACTTATCCCATTTACGCAAATAGTTCGGAACTTCCGCCAGATTATTTGAAACATAATCAGAATAAACGATCTGGATTTAATTCAGCGAGTTGTGTTGGTAATCATTGTATTGCTGCAGGCCTTTATTTTGCTGGCAGCGGGAATACAGGTCTTTATTACCCTGTATTAGCAGAAAGCACCATATCCAATAGTAATACTTGGTCTTATCCTATCTATTCAACTCAAAATCAACCCGCCAATTCAATGGGTGATACGATTCATAATACGGGGTTCTTAAGTTCAAGTTGTATGGGTACACTTTGTCTTGCAGGAGGAAGGTATTTTAATGGTACTGGCTATTATCCTTTCATCGCACAAAATCAAAATGGCAGTTGGACTTATGTGATTGATCTCGGTCATCCTATTCCTTCCACCTCTATTGCACCGTCTCCACCAAATTCAGCCCCTACAGCATTAGAAATCATCAATGTAGGTTTTAAAAGTATCAGTTGTGCAACGAGTCTTTTCTGTGTTGCAGTTGGACAATATTATGCCAATACGAATTATTATCCCCTATTGGCTGTCACAAAAGATGGAGGCAATCATTGGACATACCCTTATATTCCTCCATCCGATATGAGTCCTAATCTACAAAACAATGCGGGAACCTTTTTCTTTACCAATTGTAAAGACAGCACTTGTATCGCTGGTGGAAATTATAGTGATGGAACGTATTATTATCCTTTATTAGCTATCACCTATGACGCAGGTGTCACATGGACGAATGTCATTGACTCAGATCCTGCTACACTCCCTAGCGATGCAGGTCATGATAGCGATGGTTTGAGTGGATTTTTAAGTGGCAGCATAGAACCCAATGGCTAGGGGTTTATACTGTTGTTGGAACTCTGCTTGAGCTGTTGGAGCATTACTGAGGCGTTGGTGGTGCTACGGATCCTTGGACAACCTGTTCATGGACAGTTGTTATCTCTATTTTAAAAGCCATCAGTTTACAATGTAATGACTCTTGATAGTCAAACCCATTTGGTGCTCGTGGTGAGAAGGTTTTTAGGCCATGATCGATGAGGTTGGTTACCTCATTGAATGTTATTGGCGAATCCTGGTAACTTGTGACACTATTTTTTAATGCGACAATGAATGCTTGTCTTACTGTAGATTCTGTTTGATAGCCAACACATCCCAAAATCATTGAAACGAAATAACTAAAAAGATCCTGAAACCAGAAAGTAGTGGCGCGCTCTTGTAAATAATTGCCAAAAATACCTGCCAGTGGTTCTTCTTTTTTGCCAAAAAAAGTTTCAAAAAGCGAGGGTAGTAAGTTTTGTAAAGGATCACCTTCTTTAGGAGCATGTTGTATCAATTGATTCATGCTCTTCATGTTGCTCTGAGTTGGCAGGCATTGTTTTTTTAAAGGATAGGGAAGGGTGGTGCTCAAAGGGTTTTGTAGGATGAGTGAGAGTTCTTCATAGGTCTGATGAGTTTTCTTTTTTTCCTGAAGGTTTGCGTCCATAGCAGTAGTAGCACTAGACTGAATGCTCATCTGTTCTTCTTGAGTGAGCGTATTCGAATCCTTTGCACCGTCTGAATGTTTGGATCCCATACTGTTTATTTTATTCTCATAATCTTTCAGTTTTGCAGAAAGCCCTTGATGAATAACAATTAATTTTTCAATGGCTTTCCCTGGCAGTGCACCTTCTTCTCTGATTACCTGTAAATAAGTTTGGAAGGCACAAGCAAGTTTATAAGTGATGCTGTCGACAATCTTAAGAATGCCCGTTCCGTCGTTTTGATCTAAATAGATAAACCAACGCTCAAAATCCGCCATATATCTAAATAAATATAAATAAGTAGAAAATGCTTTGGTTGACTCATAAAAATGATGAACAATATTCCATACAGCTTGTAGAGCATTCTCTGAATAAGAGGGATGTGTTGCTGGATTTTTGAGCCATTGCTCTGAAAAGGCGAGTTTTTTTTACCTATTTCATGAATGGTAGATTTAAGTGATTCTGTTGCATCTGTGAAACGACTCATGTTCTATCCTAGAAAAAGCAATTAATCTCGTAGCGAGGATGTCCAATGCGCTTATTTAGAAAAAGTTTATCTTATTTTTTTGATGAAAGCATTTACTTTTCAGGAGATCCCTCACGTTGTTCGGGATGACGTGGGTCTTAAGGGATGGTTGCCTGAAAGCGTTTGAGCTACACTGAATGACGATATATTACAAAAAACTGCCTTTAAATCTTAGGGTTTGTTGACAATTCATTTTAACAAACCCTAGCCTTTTATATTCAATTTCTTGATCATCAAAGAAGGGAGTTCATCGAGCTTAATCAACTCTGATTCCATCAGATCTCTGGCTTTGTATTCAATGAGCCCGTCTTTGAGATTGCGCTCACCAACGACTATGCGGTGTGGTATGCCAATGAGGTCGTTGTCGGCAAATAAAACACCCACTCGTTCATTTCGATCATCAAGCAATACATCTACCCCAAGCGCTTTGAATTGTTGATATAGCTCTTCAGCTGTTTCCTTAACAATCAGCTGTCGATGCGCGTTGATGGGGATGATGACCAATTGAAAAGGGGCTATATTTTGAGGCCAGATAATACCATTTTGGTCATGATGTTGCTCTATTGCTGCAGCCACAACACGCGATACTCCTAATCCATAACAACCCATCACCATGGTTTGTAATTGGCCTTGTTCATTCAGGACGGAAGCTTTCATCGCTTCGGCATATTTCCGACCCAATTGAAAGACATGACCTACTTCAATCCCTCGGCAAGAATGAAGGGTACCTTGCCCATCAGGACTTTTGTCGCCTTCTTTGACATTACGCAAGTCACAAGCTTCTTGAAAATGGGCATCACGTCCCCAGGCCACATTGATATAATGATAGCCGTCGCGATTTGCACCACAAACAAAGGAAGTCAATGCTAAGGCATAGTGGTCAGCGAGGATTGGAATATTGAGATTAACAGGGCCAAGGGCACCGACAGATGCCCCAATTGTTTTCCGAATCATTGTTTCATCAGCAAATGTAAGTGGTGATTTCACCAACGGATGTTTGCTTGCTTTGATCTCATTGAGCTCATCGTTACCTCTAATGACTAGGGCAACTAGTGGAGATTCTGTTCCTTCAACGATCAATGTTTTAACCAGTTGGGAAGAAGGAATTTGCAAATGCTGGCTTACTTCCTCAATTGTTTTTTGCGAGGGTGTCGCAACTTGTTCCATCGATTCTTTCGGTACAGTGGTCGCTTTATTTGGGATGAAGCTTGTGGCTTTTTCTATGTTTGCAGCATAATTGCTTTGATCACTATAGAAAATCAGATCTTCACCTGAATCAGCTAATACTTGAAATTCATGTGATTTAGCCCCGCCAATCGCACCAGTATCTGCTTCAACTGCACGATATTTGAGTCCAAGACTTTCAAATATTCGACAATAAGTTTGGTACATGATGTCGTATGTTTGTTGTAAACAGGCTTCACTCAAATGAAAAGAGTAAGCGTCTTTCATCAGGAATTCACGAGCTCGCATCACTCCAAACCGAGGTCTTATTTCGTCACGAAATTTCATTTGAATTTGGTAAAAATTAAGCGGTAATTCTTTGTAAGAGTGTAATTCATGCCGTAAAAGATCTGTAATGACTTCTTCATGAGTGGGGCCAAAGCAGTAATCGCGACCATTGCTGTCTTGCATGGTTAAGAGCTGTCCACCAAAAGTATCCCAACGCCCTGTTTCTTCCCATAACTCTTTAGGCTGTACAGCGGGCATTAATAATTCCATCGCTCCTGCGCGATTCATTTCTTCTCGAACAATCTGCTCCACTTTTTGTAACACTTTCAACCCAAGGGGGAGCCATGTATATAAGCCTGCGCCTAATTTGCGAATCATCCCTGCTCTTAGCATGAGTTGATGGGAAACAATTTCAGCATCATTTGGAGTTTCTTTCAGAGTCGCTGAAAACCATTGTGTCGCACGCATACCTAAGCCCCTTTCATTTTGGAGTGTTGTTCAGATTTCAAATCAAACATTTGATGCAATTTTTCAATGAGGTTGCCTGTTTTCTTTGCTCCAAACAAAGAGATGGTTGATGAAAAATCTTTAAAATCAACGTGTCCATCATTCACATTGTAGATAGCTCCGACTAGCCCAACCTCTTCTTCGTCAGTCATCGTACGTACAATCGCACTGCCTTGGTATATTTGTTGCAAAGTATGGGCAATATTAAGCTCTGTGACGTTGTGAACAAAATCGATATTACTGCTTTTTCGGTCGCTGATTGTTTTGGTTTCAGCATCAATAGATGGTTTTATTTTAGCCAAAAGTTGGGTGATATGGCCTTTCTCGACGCCATCACAGGCGGCTTGGATAGCCCCACAGCGGGTGTGTCCTAAAACCACGATAAGCTTGGCTCCTACCACATTGCAAGCATATTCAATACTTGCAAGCACATCATCATTTACCACATTACCTGCAACCCGTATGCAAAAAAGATCACCAAAGCTCATGTCAAAAATAGTTTCAACAGGTACTCTTGAATCAATACATCCTAAAACCACCGCGATAGGGTGTTGTGTGGTTGCTGTATATTTGATATCAATTTTGAGGCTTCTGTGGATACGTGTGTCATGCAAAAATCGATAATTTCCTTCTCTTAGAATATCTAACACTTGAAGAGGGGTTAAGGTGGCTTGGACATTATAAGTTGTGACCGTGATAAAATCGATGTAGTTATGAATATTATAATGTTCTTTAAACCCTATCAAATTCAAAGAAATTTGCTTAGGCGGCGCTTGTTCTCTTTGAAATTCATTAATGAATTCCACAATTTCTTTATCAATATAATCAGAATAACGAGCATCAATAATGAGCTGTGAATTTTTAGGGATAGATTCAAGTTCTGCAACCAGAGAAGCTTTGTTTAAAAAAGTGGTTTGCTGAGGGAGTACCAAACGATTGGTGATGCCATTGGGGTAAATTTCTTTAATGATATCTAGACGAGCTTTGCTGTTTGATTTCAAAATAAAAAATAAACTCACCAGAAGTCCTAATAAAATACCGGCGAGAAGATCGATGGCCACAATACCAATGACGGTTGCGATGAACGGGGTAAAGCGATCAGCCCCTTGTCGGTAAATGTTAACATAAATTTGTGGCTTACTTAATTTATAACCCGTATAAATAAGAATTGCAGCCAAAGAGGATAACGGGATCTTGTTTAAAGTTTGGGGAATGATAATCACAGCGCACAAAATGAACGCACCATGCAAAATGGCTGCAAATTTGGTTTTTGCTCCAGTCTGAATATTGACAGAAGTGCGTACAATAACAGAGGTAATTGGAATCCCACCAATGAGGCTTGCGGTTAGATTGCCAACACCTTGTGCAATCAATTCTCGATCTTTAGAAGCAGAACGTCTTTTCCTATCGAGTTTCTCACCCGCTTTGATATTTAACAAGCTTTCTAATGAAGCAACAATCGCGAGGATAACGGCATCTATATAAACTTTGGGATTAGTCCAGGCTGACCACAAGGGCGTGTGCATTTGAGCATAAAAATCAGCAAGACCCTCATGTTGAGGGATATTGACCAATTGAGGGCTATTTTGTGCAAGAGAGGTGTTGGTGAAAATAAATAAGTCATTCAACAAGATCCCTGCTATCACCACAACAATAGGTCCTGGGATGACTTGCAGCCATTTTTTCTTGGTCTTATCAAAATAGATTAAGATAGCAAAAGCCAATAGAGAAATAATCACAGCGCCATTGTTAATATGCTTTGATAAATCAAATAAAGGGGTAAGACTTAAGCCTTCATCCATATCCAATAGGTGCATTTTAAGTTCAGTGAGACTAGAAGATAGGGTAAAGGCCAGTGGCAATTGTTTGAAAATCAGCAATATCCCTATGGCACAAAGCAAGCCCTGCACTACATTTGAAGGAACATAATCTGCAATAAAACCAGCTCGTAAGCTACCTACAATAATTTGCAATAAGCCAGCGAGCATTAAGGCAAGAAGAAAAATATTAAAATCACCGAGTTCTGTAATCGCTGCCAGTACGACAGCTGCCATGCCTGCTGCAGGACCACTCACGCTGACGGGAGAGGCGCTTAAAATACCAACCACAATCCCACCAATCATGCCGCTTAAAATACCGGAGAATAGAGGTGCACCAGAAGCTAAAGCTGTTCCTAGGCATAATGGGATAGCAACTAAAAAAACAACAATCGCACTGATTAAGTCAAATCTCAGACTACGACTTTTATAAATACGCAGCTTGCGAAAATTGGACATTAAATCATCTTTCATCAATCTCATACTCTGCTAATTTATTGTATATGTGATGTTATACTAAAAACGTTGTTTTGTTAACCAGCAACGTTTCGCTAAATTTGACACCTATGTCTCTACAGGACCATACGAAGTAACTTTTCAATAACCTCGGGAAACGTCATCCCGGGGTGATTGAGAAGTTACCCATACAAACACTTAATTTGTTGCATCTTCGAAATGTTCGTCACAGGCCAGATCGGCGTTTGTAAGGATAGATTCCATAGAGTCCTGGTCGTTTTTAAGTAAGTCTTTTTCTAAGTCTCTGAAATGCCACAAGTTTTGATCCATCAATTGGCTTGGTTTGATACTTTGCAATGCGTGGAGAATATTGCTTGGGACTTTTGGGTTTTGGGCCGCTAAGGTGTCAATGAAGTGTCCTACTCGTTTGCGTGCGAGGTTTTCTTGAGAGCCACATAAGTTACAGGGAATAATAGGAAAATTCTGCTCTTTTGCATAAGCAATGATATCTTGCTCTTGCACATAACACATGGGTCGAATCACAATATGTTTCTTATTGTCACTGAGCAATTTAGGAGGCATGGAGCGAATGTCTCCATTATAAAGAATGGACATCATCAGCGTACGAATCAAATCGTCACGGTGATGTCCTAAGGCTATTTTGTTGTAGCCATGTTCTTCTGCATAACGATAAATGATCCCTCGACGAAGTCGTGAACATAAAGAGCAATACGTTTTGCCTTCGGGGATCTTTTCTTTGACAATGCTATAAGTATCTCTTGTTAAAATCTCATAGGCGATGTTTCTATCTGAAAGCCATTGTTTTAGTGCGCTATCGTCCCATCCTGGCTGAGCTTGATCCAGTGTGAAGGCAAATAACTCGAATTTATGATTCGAGCGGCGTTGTAACATTTTTAATATGGTCAGCAGGGTAAATGAGTCTTTTCCTCCTGACAAACAGACCATAACACGATCACCTTTTTGGATCATATTAAAATCAGCAATTCCTTTGCCGGTATAGTGTAATAATTTTTTTTCTAAGGCTGAAGGTACATATGTCATGGTAATAACCTAGTGATGATTTTGCTGCTTTCTCGCAGCTTGAATCAGTTGTTTGGGAGGCAGGCCATTGATGCGGGTTGTTTGGAGCCAAGCGTTGATTTCTTCAAGATCGCCTACATTCAACGTGCCAGCTAAGTATTTTAAGTTAAGGATGGAGTTGATAAAAGCATATTGATCTGATGCCAATTGGTTTTGAGCTTCAAATAATTTTTGCTGAGCATTCACCACATCGACCATGGTACGTGTGCCAGCTTGAAATTGTGCATCTGTGCTGTCAAGTGAGTTTTGTTGGGAAATAACGGTTTGTCTATCTGCTTTTATCTTACTGATGCCATCTATGATGGTATTAAACGCAATTCGGCTGTTTACGACGACATTGCGATAAATTTGCTCAAGCTGCTCACTTGAGGTTTGGAAATTATATTGTGCCTGTCTGGTTTTTGATTCCACTAATCCTCCCTGAAAGACTGGGAAGTTCATCGCCAATGCGACGGAGGTATTGATCTGATTGTTGGGTACAAAAAAGTTACTGTTAGGTCCTTGGTTTAAAGTTTGCGAGCCATTCCCTTCTAGTGATACGGTGGGCCAGCCAGTAGCTGCCTGTACTTTAATGGTTTCACGAGCTGCCTCTAGCGTGTATTTTGCGGCAAATAAATTATAATTTTGCTTTAGGCCAGTATCTATCCATGCGTCAACGTTATTTGGTTCGGGTTTGATCAGAGGGATTTTACTATCTCGTAGAGGTGATAGAAAATCGTACACATGATTGGTCAGTTTTCGCAGATTTTCATTTTGATTGATTTGGTTATTTTTGGCCGTGATCACTTCAGAAACAGAGCGATCGTAACCTGCTTTTGCTTCATAAACAGAGGTGATGGCATCAAGGCCCACATTAAACCGTTGTTGTGCTTGTTCCAGTTGACGGCTATTGGCTCTTTTTTTTGCTTCTGCAAAGATGAGTGTGTCTCTTGCAAAAAGGACATCAAAATAGGCTTTAGCAGTTCTTAAGATCAAATCTTGGGCCGCATTATTAAACGTGGCATGGGCCGCTTTGACCGATGCCTTTGCCTGTTGAACCTGTGACCATGATTGAAAATTGAATATGGCTTGAGAAGCATTTACTTTCCAAAGGCTAGAATTGTAAAATTCGGTCCCTGACAAGCCATCAAATCCCGGCACATCAACGTAAAGTGAATTTCGACTGACCTGTGAGCCTACAGTTAATTGTGGAAGAAGCGCTGCACGTGCTTGTGGAAGGGCTTCTGCGTTAGACATAAAGGTGCTATATGCCGCTTTAAAGGTGGGATCATTTTCCAAAGCTTGGCGGTACACATCGATTAAATCGGATGCGTTTGCTGTGGGTAGAAGGCATAATGCAAGAATAAAATACAATGCCTTCCAAAACTTTTTATACATTAAAACATATCCTAAAATACAAAATTAGGTAATTTTGATTTATTGATTAATGGTGGAATAGAGGTTTCAAAAACAACGTCAGTTTGCCAATGATTCTCGTGATCAAGGGTATGAAGCTGGCCTTGCATGATAGGCTCTTGGCCCACGATTGCAAATAATTTGCCGCCTGGTAACAGTTGCAATCGTTGTGAATCAGTAAGCGATTCTATTGCTCCACTAAAGAGGATGACATCATAAGGTGCTTTGTCTGGCCATCCTTCGCATCCATCACCCGTGATGAGTTCCACGTTGGTGCATTGAAAAGCGGCCAATTTTTCCTGTGCCATGGTACTAAAGTCACTAAAATAGTCAATGCTGATTACCTTTTTACAGAGCCTACTCAGTAAAGCAGTTAAAAAC
>JAKBCM010000130.1 GCA_021807845.1 Pseudomonadota bacterium | reverse complement strand
AGGATTTAAATTAAATGAAATAGTGACTGAGGGTGCCTGTCCCTGGTGATTCACAGACAGCAAAGTAGCCCCTGCCGAAAAATGAGCAATGGCTGATAAAGGTACTTCCTTGCCAGTGGGTGTTTGCACATAAATCTCATCTAAGGTTTGGGGTCGTTGCCAATATTGTGGAGCGACTTCCATCACAACATGGTACTGATTCAACGCCATATACATAGTAGATACTTGGCTTTGCCCAAATGCATTATAGAGTGTGTTATCAATTTGTGCGGTTGTTATGCCAAAACGCGAAGCAGAATCATGATCAATATCCACAAAAACTCTGAGTCCGTGGTCGGTTAAATCACTGCTCACATCGACAATACTAGGAAGTTGTCTGAATGTTTGAACCAGTTGTTCAGCCCAATGATTAAGTTTGAGCAAATTGTTACCAAATAAGGTATATTGATATTGAGCATTCGCCCTTCTTCCTCCAATCACCAAATCTTGTGCTGGTTGTAAGTATAAGGTTGCTCCTGTTACCTTTGCAGTCTTATTTCGTAACCGATCAACAACTGCAGAGGAAGAGATTTTTCTTTCTTTCAATGGTTTTAAAGTAATATACATCGTGCCCTGAGCGACATTGTTTGTTCCGCCTACCACGCCAGTCACATCCTGAACCATTTTATCATGTCGGACAATTTCAACGTATTGATGCAATTTTTTATCAAGCGATTGAAAGGAGACATTTTGATCGGTTTGAATGCTGCCATTGATTTGGCCTGTGTCTTGCTCTGGAAAAAACCCTTTTGGAATGAGAACAAATAATAGAATGGTACAAATAACAGTCAAACCTGTGACCGAAATCATCAAGTTGGGATGATGAAGTGACCAATCCAAACTGGTTTGATATTTGCTTTTTAAAGTTTCAACGAAACGTAATATTTGATTGGGTTGTTGATCCGTTTTCTGGCGCAAAATTCGTGAACACATCATAGGGGTTACCGTTAAAGACACAACCATAGACACCAATATGACCAAAGAAAGGGTGACCGCAAACTCACGAAATAGTCGTCCAACAAGTCCGCCCATGAGTAAGATAGGAATGAAAACCGCTATCAAAGATACGCTCATCGATATCACCGTGAAGCTGACTTCCGAAGCACCCATCATAGCCGCTTGGAACGGTTTTACCTGCTTTTCTATATGTCTTGACGTGTTTTCAAGAACCACAACAGCATCATCAACCGCAAACCCTGTTGAGATGATAAGAGCCATCAGAGAAATATTGTCTAAACTATAGCCTAATAATTTCATACAACCAAAAGTACCTAATAAGGACAAAGGCACAGCAATACCTGGAATCAGCATGGCACGAAAACTACCGAGAAAAAAATAAGTGACAGCAATCACCAAACACATTGCGATGAGCAAAGTCATTTCCACATCATGTAAAGAAACCCGAAGGGTTTTGGTTCTATCAACTGACTCAGAAAGATGAATGGCTTTGGGAATTGAGGCTTTCAATTGAGGAAGGAGCGCATTGATCTTATCTACAGTTACTATGGCATTTGCTCCTGGTTCTTTGTAGATCACTAAAAAAACAGCGGGTTTCCCATTGTACAATCCAGCATTGCGAATATCCTCAACACCTTCATGAACCACACCAAGATCAGCGATGCGCACAGGACTATTGTTTTGATAAGTCACAATGATTGATGCATAATCTTTGGGCTTAAATAGCTGATCATTCGTACTAATAATAGAGGACGTCGCCTCATCCAACCGAATCGAGCCTTTTGGAAGATTCACATTCTCTGCTGCAATAGCCGTTGCTACTTGTGGAAGACCAATACCATAATTATTTAATGCAGTAGGGTTGAGTTCAATACGCACTGCAGGAAGTGAACTCCCTCCTACATAGACCTGTCCCACCCCATGTATTTGTGAGAGTTTTTGCTGCAAAATAGTCGACCCAACATCATATAACTGTCCAGCTGTGAATGTATCTGATGTGAGCGCTAACACTAAAATAGGCGTATCAGCAGGATTGATTTTCCGATACGTAGGAAGCGCTGGCAAATTGGTAGGCAATTGACTGATAGAAGCATTGATAGCTGACTGTACATCACGAGCAGCACCATTAATATCTCGTGACAAATCAAATTGTAAGATGATATTAGAAACCCCAAGGGTGCTACTTGAGGTCATCTCTGTAATACCTGCAATAAATCCCAATTGTCGTTCTAAGGGAGAAGTCACTGAGGATGCCATATTTTCAGGACTTGCACCTGGTAATTGCGCTGAAACCTGGATGGTTGGAAAATCAATGTGCGGAAGAGCGGCTAGTGGCAATAGGTTAAAAGCGCCCCAGCCGGCCATGGCCAACCCCAAAGCGAGAAGTGTTGTTGCAACAGGGCGCTCAATCGCTAGAGAAAACAAACTCATGTTGAATCCTCATTGCTGGCGACTCGATGAGTGAGTCCCTGCCTCCAATCGGCCAGTGTTTGTTTTAGTCTATCAAAAGTGAGGTAGATCACCGGGGTAGTATAGAGCGTGAGCAGTTGGCTCACAATGAGCCCTCCTATGATGGCAATTCCCAAAGGTTGACGAAGCTCAGCCCCCATACCACGACCAAAAGCCAAAGGAAATGCGCCTAACATGGATGCCATGGTGGTCATTAAGATGGGTCGAAAACGCAATTGGCAAGCCTCATATATCGCATCTCGCGGTGATTTTTGGTACTGTCTTTCTTGTTCTAGAGCAAAGTCAATCATCATGATCGCATTTTTCATGACAATACCAATCAATAAGATAATGCCAATCAGAGCGATGATACTCAATTCATACCCCGTCAGCATCAAGGCAAGGATAGCCCCCATGCCAGCGGAAGGCAGCGTTGATAAAATGGTGAAAGGATGAATATAGCTTTCATACAAAACCCCCAGCAGAATATAAACAGTTAAAATCGCAGCGGTAATAAGCCAACCCTCGTTACTTAAAGAACTTTCGAATATTTTGGCAGCCCCAACAAAGCCTGTTTGTACACTTTGAGGGATATGAAGATCTTTTTTAAGTTGATGAATGGCTTTGATAGCATCACCAAGCGCCGTATGAGGACTTAAGTTGAAAGACAATGTCGCCACAGGAAACTGATTTTGACGATTGATCACCTCTTTGCCAAGAGCTGTAGATAGGGTTGCAATGGTAGACAGTGGAACCGATCCTCCATTGGCTCCATTCAAATAAATATGTTCAAGGGTTTGCGGTCCCACCTGAAGTTTTGGCAGAACCACAAGAATCACTCGATATTGATTACGCTCTGTAAACATGATGGAGACTTGGCGCTGACCAAAGGCATCATACAAAACATTATCGATGGTTTCCATGGTAATACCAAGCTTTGATGCAGTATCTCTATCAATGTTAATGATCGTTCTAAGCCCTGAGTTGAGCTCATCACTGGCGACAGCACTTAACTCAGGTAGCGAGGTAAACTGTTTGAGTAATGTATTGACCCATGGCTCCATCTCATCAGCAGTAGGTGCACTGACACTATATTGATACTGTGTCCGACTCACTCGAGTATCAATCGTTAAATCTTGCACCAATTGCATATACAAAGTAGCCCCAATAACGTGCTCTAATTTGCGCTCTAAGCGATGCATGACCTCGCTTGCGCTCACCTTTCGAATATTGAGCGGTTTCAGTGTAATGAGGATCCGTCCACTATTTAAGGTTTTGTTGATCCCATCAATCCCTACAAATGAAGAGATATTTTCAACTGCCGGATCACTTTTTACAATATCTGCCAACTCTTGTTGCTTTTTAACCATGGCATCAAATGAAATGGTTTGAGGCATTTCAGA
>JAKBCM010000129.1 GCA_021807845.1 Pseudomonadota bacterium | reverse complement strand
CCACCAATCTGAATGGTGGGTCCTTCTCGACCCACAACAAGTTGTGACGAAAGCGCTAAGATCCCACCAAAAAACTTGACTGGCAATAATCGTAACCAATGAATGGGTCTTTTATTTTCAAGGGTGCCTTCAATTTCCTGTACCCCGCTGCCCGCAGCCTCTGGCGCAATATGCTTTACCATCAACCATGACACATAGACCATCAACATCGATACAATAGCTGAAGCCCATCCAACCGACCATCCTTTTTCTAAAACATAAGCAAATCCACCACTGATGAGACGATTCACTTCATGAACGGCCAAAATAAGATACGATCCGGCCACACCAGTCAACATGCCTACAATGATAGCAACCATGTAGAAATATAAGATTTTATAACGCATGCTCCCTCACCATTTTCATTAAGTTATTGATGATTCTAAGACCGATATTATTTGCTAAAGATAATATTGTTTCTGGATGAAATTGTACGGCATAAATAGGGAGAGAATGATGGGAAATGGCCATAACTACGCCCTCCTCCGTCTCTGCTGTCACGTCTAACATATCTGGCATTTTATCTTGCAGTGCATAAAGTGAATGATAACGCCCGGCAATAAATGATGTATCAAATCCCTCAAATAGGCCTGAGTCTTTTATCACCCGAATGACTGATGATTTACCATGCATGGGGTAGTCAAGTACACCCAACTCGCCTCCAAAATATTCAACAATTCCTTGTAATCCTAAGCATACACCAAATAATGGAATGTGATGTAGAATCACCGCTTTGATTGTTTCTGATAAATCAAAATCAATAGGTTTTCCGGGCCCAGGAGATAAAAAGACCAAATCATAGTGTTTCTTATCTATGTATTGTAAGGCATGAGTGCTTCGTATGGTTGTGACTATTGCCCCTGTTTGGCGCACATAGTTTGCTAACGTATGTACAAATGAATCTTGATGATCAATCAGCAACACGCGTATGCCTTTACCATGCTGGCTCATCACTGGAGCCGACGATTGATGTTGTATTGGAATACGCAACAGATCAATAAATGCTGCAGCCTTTAAACGCGTTTCTTCTTCTTCAGCAATGGGATCGGAATCATAAAGGAGTGTTGCGCCAACACGAATTTCTGCTATTCCCTGATGAATCCGTATCGTTCGCAAAACAAGACCCGTATTTAAATTGCCATTAAAATGAAACCAACCAACTGCACCGGCATACCATTTTCGTGGCGATTTCTCATGACGCTCTATAAAATTCATGGCCCATAACTTGGGCGCTCCGGTAACCGTCACAACCCACATGTGGGTTAAAAAAGCATCTACAGCATCAAACCCTGCTCTTAATTGCCCTTCGACATGATCGACGGTATGTATTAAACGAGAGTACATTTCAATTTGACGTCGACCAATCACTTGTACACTTCCTGCCTCACAAATACGTGATTTGTCATTTCTATCCACGTCAGTACACATGGTCAGTTCTGAAGATTCTTTTTCGGAATCAAGTAAAGATTGAATATTATAGGCATCTTCTATCGCATCAACACCTCTTTTGATGGTCCCAGATATCGGACAAGTTTCCACCCGTTTTCCCTGTACGCGCACATACATCTCGGGCGATGCACCTACCAAATACTCCTCTTCTCCTAGATTGATAAAAAAACCATATGGAGAGGGATTTTTTTGTCGCATTTTGGTAAAAATAGTCGAAGGAGGTTCTGAACTTGGCATATAGAACGTTTGACTGGGAACCACTTCGAACAGATCCCCGCATGCAAAATGTTTCTTAGCTTGAGCCACTACTTGTGCGTACTCTCCCGCGGCGTGATCACACTCTTTCAATGGGATATTGCAAGGGTTATATTCCTGATAAGAGCCATCTCGTGGTAAAGCTTGCGTTGATTTTCCTTGATATTGAAAATCATAACGCCTCACAAAAGCCTCTTCCTTACGATGATTCACGACATAAATCTCATCAGGAAAATATAGAACCATATCTCTTTGTGAAAGAGGTCTTGGTTTGTTAAGCGTCACTTCTTCAAATTGAAAAATCAAATCGTAGCCAAATGCACCATATAAGCCAAGATATGGTTCGTCATCTAATTTAAAAAAAGAGAGTAAGGTGCGAATAAAGGTAAATACGGAAGGTCTTAAGCTTCGCTCTTCTTCCTGAAAGACTTTTTCACTAGATTTCACTTGTAGTTGACATGAGGTGTTGGATTGTTGAACGACTTCAAGTTCATCACATAAATCAAATCGAGTTGCAATCATAGCAAGCAAGGCTTCCCCTCGTTTGTTTAATGCTTGCACATGAATGATGCGCCCTACACTCGTTATCACTAGGGGTGGATTATAAAATCCAATGTCCCAACAAGTATACCGCCCCGGATACTCAAAACTGGAGGCAAAAAGTGCGCCCCGATGAGTATTCAATCTTTCTATCAAAGGTTCTATCGCTTCATGATATTCCAAAGTGGATTGTTCATACTCAATCAACACCCCACCTGCTGTTTTGGCTTGTTGCAACATCTATAAAATACTCATCTAAACAATATTACATTTGTACCATTCTACTGTAAAATAAGCTCACTGCAATGGACATCAAAAGAACTATGACAACATCCGAACAGGACTTATTAAAAATTGCTCAATTAGCTTCCATCGAAATGGATGCTGATACCTCTAAACAATTGGCAAAAGATATCTCGGCCATTATGGATTTTGTTGAAATATTAAGAAAAGTAGATACCAGTGGTGTTGAACCACTCCCCCATCCTCTGAATCAAACTCAAATTTTAAGAGTAGATACCGTCAATGACGCCAATCTTTCGACCCAATTAGCAGAGTTAATCCCCACGTTTGTGGATCATTTATATTGGGTACCGAAACTCGGTCCTTTTGCTAAGGGATGAGCATGCACACCAAATCTTTACGTGAGTTAAGTCAGGCATTGAAGCAAAAGGAATTCTCAAGTACCGAACTCACCCAACACTTTTTAAAACGCATCAATGATGCAACCTCATTAAATGCCTTTATTTCAATAGATGAATCACAAGCCCTTTTACAGGCTGCGGCAGCAGACCAATTACTCAAACAAGGTCTAGGAAAAACGCTCACAGGGATTCCTTTAGCTCACAAAGATATTTTTTGCACGAATTCTTTACCCACTACTTGCGGATCACGGATGCTGGCTAACTATAGCTCTCCATTCCCTGCAACCATTGTCAAACGACTAGAAGATGAGGGCACCATTTTGGTGGGTAAAACCAATATGGATGAATTTGGCATGGGTTCATCCAATGAAAACAGCTACTTTGGTCCCGTCAAGAATCCTTGGGATATGCACTATGTATCAGGTGGTTCTTCAGGTGGCTCAGCAGCAGCGGTTGCTGCAAGACTCGTGCCTTTTGCTACGGGCTCTGACACTGGAGGCTCGGTCCGACAACCTGCGGCATTTTGTGGTATTTCTGGCATCAAACCTACTTATGGGCTCATATCACGCTTTGGAATGGTTGCCTATGCCTCAAGCCTGGATACTCCAGGTATTTTAGCCACAAATGCTGAGGATTTAGCCATGGTTTTAAATGCTGTGGGAGGATTTGATGAGCGAGATTCAACCTCTAGCCCGCACAAGCCAGGTGATCTGACACGCACGTTACAAGAGCCATTGGATGGCCTACGCATTGGAGTCCCTCATTCTTTTTTTGACGAAGCGCTTGATGGCGTCATTCATGACGCCATTCATGAAGCTATTCAATTTTTTGAAAGAAAACGCGCTAAAATAGTGAAGATTGATTTAAACCATCTCTCACTTTGGGCACCTTGTTACTATGTGATTGCTTGTGCCGAAGCGTCTTCTAATTTATCTCGATATGATGGGGTTCGTTTTGGTTATCAATCTCC
>JAKBCM010000128.1 GCA_021807845.1 Pseudomonadota bacterium | reverse complement strand
CGTTAATTGATGTTCAAACCAGTGTCGCAGGAATGCTCAAGCAAGCCGAGAAACAATTCTCTCAAAGTCATGCAGATGTACTTCATTGCTTTGATGGTGGACTGATAACGTGGTAATCAGTTACAGGAGCAATACTCGATATTTGCAAATTCCAAATCTAGATTTTTAGCACAGCATCAAGCTCAAAGATCATCCTATTTAAATTTTTTCTTTTATTTTAATCCATAAATTCTGATAATATCACTCCCTGATTGAGCTGGCCTTTTTTGAATAGATACAAAATCTTACCAGTTCATAGTTATGATAATTAAGGAAATAGAATGAATTTACTTTTTAAAACAATATCTGCCTTAACCCTATTATTCAGTTCTCATTTTGCAGCTGCTGGTATGATGGGGCCCGTTGAATCACATGACATCGCAGAGAACTTCTATATTGAAGCAATAGCCGGTTGGGATAGTAGTGATTGGACCCATTCGCTGAATTATATTTGTCCATCACAAACGGCTTTTCAAGTGAGTCGCTTAAATAATGGATTTGCTGCCGGTGGTAATGCAGGGTATATATTGAATCATTATTTTTCACTTGAGGTGAGCGCGCTTAGTCTGCCGACGGTACATTATAATATTCAAAGTGCTACTGATACTTATAGCGCATCAGATTCAGGCAGCATTTCCAATTGGTACATTGATCTCGCTGGAAAAGTAACGTTTCCTGTCTTAGCTGTATCTCATTTGGATGCTTTTGGAAAATTTGGAGTTGTATCTCGTGCAGGGAATTTTTCAGATCATGAAGTATTCAATGGTGTGTATAATCCTCTCATCCAATCATCTGTTTTTAATACTCTAGAACCCATCGTGGGTGGTGGATTACAATATCATCTGAGCAGAAACTGGGCCATTAATGCGCAATATTTATTTATACCCTATGGCATACTTGCAACAACGGTACTTGGTCCAAATCAAGCAGATCACATATCGATACCATCTGCTCAAATTGTCACAGGCGGCATTGGTTTTTATTTTTGATGCTCTTTGGCTGGGTAACCCTATCAAAATAAGGCCTCAAGACCAAAGGTGACCGTATTTTGGGAAGTATACCCGCCAATATTCTTTTGTATCGTTTTAAATGCCCCATAATCTTGCTCATTTTCATATTCAATAAAACCATTTAACCCTGGGCATAAACGGTAATAAGGTCTGATCATATAACGCATTTGATTCAAGCCACTTCCTAGCTCTCGTTGAATGATTGTTTTAGATGCTAAAATACTGCGAATCCCCGTTCTTATAAAAAAATTATTCGTGATTTGTGTGTCACGCGATAGTTCAATGTCGAATTTTATACTACCATTGTCATAATAAGTCCGAAGATCAGTATCGATGTACCAAGGCATCAACCCTTCTATTCCCAGACCTGGTTGCCAATAAGGAATGGATGCAGGCTGATTAAAGTAATTGACCCCACCCTTGATAGCCCAAAATTGACTGATAAGATGCCAATAAAACAGATCGATATCCGCATTTTCAAGAGATCCTTGGTATAATTCAGCATCGTTCACAAACAATTCTAATTTATTGTAATCAGAGCCATATAATCCCTTGTAATTAAGACGCTCTGCATGGTGAAAAGGATCTGCGCCAAGATCTATAAAAGTAGCGTTCCAAAACCCTGCCATGTGCCCCATAGGATGCTCTATCTGAGAGACATCGATAGGTCTTAGCTCATCTACTCGAACAATGGGCCGATTCCAATAGGCTGTCTGGTGAACAATATCTTCTGGTTTTGCCTTGCCCTTTACAATATCAATTAATGTGGTGTATTGAAAAGTACGCGCCATACCAGACATCATGTGATACAGCAAGTGACAATGAAAAAACCATTGTCCACTGGCCTCAGTATCAAGATCAGCAGTCATGGTAGCTCCTGGAGGAACACTGATGGTATGCAACAAAGGATCATAGGCTCCTTCCCCCTTGCGTAAAATAAACCAATGCCCATGAATATGCATGGGATGGTACATCATTGAAGTGTTTGTAAAGACAAATCGGTAGCGTTTTCCAGGCTCTAATGGAATGGGATGAGCCTTGTATTCAGGAACACCATTGATGAACCAAATGAATCGGTCCATGTAACCAAATAATTCCATATTGATAACACCCGAAATGGGCTTATTCGGATCATTGGTTGGCTTAGCTGCGCGCATCGGTTGATACTTGGTTCCTAATGACGTGCGATAAATAGAATCAGGGGGGGCAATCGTATCGGCCCTTCTTATTGACT
Source organism: Pseudomonadota bacterium (assembly GCA_021807845.1). Next base: position 1,636 of record JAKBCM010000128.1, on the reverse strand, counting down.
CAGTTGGCATAACCATTGAGTGCGACATATGATCCATCCCTTCCATGGCGTTGGAGTTGGCATTTGTCCGATTGCCTACTTTGGGTAAGGTTCCTTGATTCATCTCACCCATCATGAAATCCATCATTTCTCGTGTAACAGGCAAGGGCTCTGAAAAAGGGGGCACTTGTTTGTAATCCACAGCTTGGTGAGGCTTAGTGATGAATGCACCATAAACCGCACCAACCCTATCTCTTGACTCAGCATAGATAATATAGGGTTTATTTTGCTTTATTTTTACTAAAACATCATAGGTTTCACCTGGGGCGATAGTAAAATCATTGATAAAATAGGGCTTTACGTCATTGCCTTGGACATGAACCATTTGCAGCTTAGTATCCATTATTTTGACACGAAAAATGGTGTTTCCACCGGCTCCAATGAAACGCAGCCGCACCACATCACCTTTTTTCACAAGTGTTGTCCAAGGACTTGAAGGTGGGTGTCCATTCATTAAAAAAGTATCATAAGCCACATCATTAAGATCATAGATACTCATACGCATATGTTGCATCATTTTGTAATCATCACTTAGTTTTTGTCGCTCCTCCTTTGAGGCTTTGCGGTAATCATGAAGAAATTTAATCAATGAAGGTTGTAGAGGAAAGCGAGGTTCATAATACCCTCCCTCTTTTTTGAGATTCGCGAGAATTTGCGAAGGCTTGGTATTACTCCAATCCGATAACACAACCACAACATCTTTTGTGTAACGATAGTTCGGCACTGTAGGTGGGTCAATCAGGAACGCGCCATACAAACCCTGTTGCTCTTGTAATCCAGCATGCGCATGATACCAATAGGTCCCGGATTGCTCGAGTGTAAATTGATAACGAAATGAACCCCCTGCTGGGATTTCTCTTTGGCTAATCCCCAAAACCCCATCCATTTGCCAAGGAACTAGTATACCGTGCCAATGAATGACAGTTCCTTGATCAAGATGATTCATCACCTGGATGGTAACCCGATCACCTTGCTTAAAATGCAAGGTTGGTCCTGGGATCTGATCATTTACTGCGATCGCTTTTCGTGCTTTACCAGCAAAATATACCGTCTTATAGCCTACTTCCAAGTTGATCACTGGGTTCGCTGCAAAGAGGGGGGAGATAAAAAAACAGATGAGGGGAACAAGGCAAAATACTCTGTTCATCAACTTTTCCTAGGCTTAAGTCGGCGATTCGTTGAGAGTCGGGTTACTTAACGAAGGATTCATGATATCACAGATGCAAGACATCATTGATCTTCCCTATTTATTGACTCAAAATCTGAAGCCTACGATGCCTGGTGAAGTCATGGGAATGCTGCTGTGTTTCAATGCTACACGGGCAGAACCCTCTAAACATTTTTGAGATGATGCCATTGATGTCTAACAACAAAACTCATAAGAAGAAAAATCATACATCAAATCCAGATAGCCTCCTGAAGCCAAACTCTAGGGTTCCGATGATAACGAATCCTTCTTTTGAAGTAAGGATAAGGTTGCCATGGGTGATGGCTGCTTTTTTTTGCATCTTTGCATTTGATATCTATCATTTGATGCCAAGCGTTCCTGGCGGTGATAGTGGTGAACTCATTACATCCGCTTATCTTTTAGGTGTAC
>JAKBCM010000127.1 GCA_021807845.1 Pseudomonadota bacterium | reverse complement strand
TAATAGTGATTCGATTCAATTGGATCCCGAAACAGTGGTGATCCTTCGTGTTAAACAACATCAGCCTTCTGCTGTGCTTCCCTTTACAGAGGTCGCACCTCAGATCCGCTCTAATTTAACGCAAGAGGCTGCAAGTGGAAAAGCCCAAGTTTTAGCGAAACAATTGCTTACTCAACTTCAAAAAGGCCAGCCCTTAGCACAGTTAGCCAAACAAAATGGCTTAAGTGCTTATAATGTGGTGGATGCTTCACGCAATAAAGCCGGTGTGAATACAGTGATCGTAAATGAGGGGTTCACATTGCCTCCACCCTCAACAAAAATACCGGTATCGGCTGCTGCATTTGCATTGCCTGATGGAGACAATGTTCTTTTACAATTGATTCGATTGGTTCCTGCTGATCCTAAAGATGTACCTACACCGGCATTGCAAGCTCAACTAGAAAAAGCCATGGGATCCTTGGACTATGACATCTATTCATTGGACACCGTCAGTCATGCGAAGATAAAAATTACAAGAAAGTAATGGGGTCAGTAAAAATTTCCAGGCTGGTGCTGTGTTGATGTGAATCCACGTAAGGATTGTCAATTTGTGCCGATTTTACCTTTTTTGCAGCCAGGAGAGTAAATGTCAGCAGTCCCGCCCCTGCGGGAACGGCCAGCGAGTGTCTCCGGCATTAAAAAATAACCCACCAACAAAGCCACAAAAACAAGACCATATTCTAAGATAAATGCATTTTGATAAGCGTGCAGGGGATAAATTTTTGCACCATGTAACATTTGGCTAGCCCAACCTTGATCGAGTATAACGCCAAATAGAGGCGAAATAATGATTGTTGGCAAAATCGCCATCATATTGACAAACCCTACCGCCATACCCCCCTTGACCTTGGGAACGCTTTCACAACCCATGGCAAAAGTTAAACCACTCGCACTTGAAAAAAATCCCACGGTAAACATTAAAGCAAACATTTCCGAAACCAAAAGATGCGTATCTTGCGATATTAAAAGTAAAGAGAGGAAAAGCCCAACACCGCCAGCAAGCACAACACGCCGACGTTCTTTGAGTCGATCTGAAATTAATCCAACAAAGGGGCTGCCAACAATCCAACCTAAGAAGATCAGTCCATTCATTTTTGCCGCTTGAATCGCAGGATCACCCTGATAATATACTTTTAAATATTCAATACCCCACAAATTGGCTAAAGTACCTGTCGGGATATAAATTAATCCTCCGTAGATCGCAATCGGCCAGAGTGCACGATAGTTTAAGAGTTGTTTGAGATTTGCGAGTAAATCATGATAAAAAGGAGTATCAGAAGGCCGACCTGGGTCAGTCAGAAATAATCGAAAAATGATAGCCAACAGACCTGCGACGAAGGCCAAAAGCAAGAGACTAAATGACCAACCATAGCTTTCTTCCAAAGCGGTGAGGGGTGCGGAGAAAAGACCACCGCTCAACCCAAAAAGAATAGCAAGACCCAGTGCAAAACCAAGATAAGGTCTCGCAATATATTTATTAATAAGATACATTGCACCCATTAGACCAAAGGCACCACCAAATCCCATAATCACTCTGGCAATGAGAGCAATACTCAAATAGTTCGTCATGATAAAAAGGAGTTGACCAAAGCAACAGCAAAGCGCTGCAAGGGTCAGTATTTTTTTAGCGCCAAATCGATCCAGTAAATAACCGCCAGGGATTTGCATCAGAGCATAAACAGCAAAATAAGTTGTATCAAGGATACCAATCATTGAGGCATTGATATGGAAATTACGCATGAGGCCTTGAACAATGGTGCTGGGAACAAGTTCAAGAATAGTTTCGTAAAAATAAAAGAGAACCCCCAGTAGAGCAATAAAATAACTTATTTTGCGTGGCATCCTCTGTTTTTTGCGATGGGACATTGAGTTCTTCCTCAGATGCTATAATGTGCCCGCATCTTAACGCATTGATTATGTGGTGTCATCCTATACTCGTAAGAAAAAACGGCAAATGGGAATTTTCCGAGAAAAAAACTTATCTCTTTGAAAAATAAAGATAAAATATTTTACGAAAGATGCAAAATGTGCTAGACTAAAAAAGATACATATTACAATTTTTATGAGTCATTATGTTTTTTTTCCTCAAATGCAATCAGTTATGGCTGGTAGGTCTGTGCTTCTTGCCATGCCTTGCATTTGGAAAAAGCTTGGATCTGAGTGATCCAGAACTTCCAATCCCCTATAAAATCAGCCAAACCCATCCTTATTGGTATAATTTAGGGGTAGGCGTTGGAAATATGTCAGAAGTGAGAAACGGATTTGAAGCGGACGTCAGCGTGAATTATGCCATGACACAAGATCAGTTTTTGAGTACCCGTGCAACGGGAATTAGTTCTACCAAGAAATTTGTACCTCAAGCCATTGGGTTCGCGACTACCGCAGGAATGCCTCATACCAATGATATGGTTGGCGGTGCAGCAGATATGGGTTTACTGTATGGTCTTCGTTCTGTTCATGATTGGGGTTATGTTTCAGGTTCGACAGGGGTTGCATATGTAGATGGATCTAAAATGCCCACTGCGCCCAATACTTTAGGGCAGGGCATTTCAACTGTGGGACTTCCGCTTGAGGCAGAGGTTTTTTATGATGTGAATAATCATCTTGGCATCAGTGTGATTGGTTTTGCAGATGTGAATTCAGAGGCAAGTTTTGTGGGGATCACGTTGGCGACGCAGATGGGGAATTTTTGAGGGTGTAATTGTTATCTAAATCTCCCTCTTTTCAAGGTGGCCTTAAAATGAGGAATTAAAAACCGAGTTTTCATTGGCCGCGAGTATATAACCCATCTACAAACTTCGCACAAATAAAGTCATTATCAGTCAGAGCATCCACAGCATGGGTACTGTAAGAAACGATGCAATGATTATAAGTGACTTTTAAATCAGGATGATGGTTTTCACGATGCGACAACTCCGCCACTGCATTTACAAAGGCGATAGTTTCATAATAATCCTTGAACTGATAATCCCGGGCAATTTCTTTCCCATAAATAGTTTCTTTCCATTCTGGGCAATCGGTAGCAAGGTGTTTTTTGATCTCAGCACGTTTGAGCGGTAGAACGCCGCCTTCACAGGCTAGGCAGGTTTTGATTTCGGGTTTATCCATTTTATATCTTCCTCTTAGGCTTACAAACTAAGCCATCATGATCAGGTATGCTGATTCTATGGCAAAACACAGCAACTCTCAATCCGGTTTCAGCTTAATTGAGATCCTCATCGCCTTATTGATTTTTTCAATGGGCCTTTTAGGATTAGCAGAACTGCAATTGAAAAGTTTAAAAAATCAACAAGGGGCATATCAAAAAACTCTTGAAGGGCAGGCTCTTCAAAATCAATTTGAGCAACAAACGGGAAAATCGTTACTCGAAGTTTTAATCGCACTCACTTTAGGGATCATGATCACCACAATGGCAGGTATGGTTTGGTCGGGCATTAAGGCAACGGATCGTCAAAATGAAGCTCTGGCCCGTCTTCAAGAGCAGGGGCGTTTTTTAAATCATCTTGTTGGACATGATATTCGTCAAGCAGGGTTTATCGGATGTCGACGATTAGATGCCAGTTTTAATGTGTATAACAATATCAATGATTCGCGCTATGAATTGAATCAAAGTAATGCACTGATGATTTATAAAAGTAATCAATGGCCTTCTCATTTACAAAAAATTGCTCTGAAGGACAGCGATGTTTTAGAGATTCGGTATCTTGATCCAATGGAGATGGTTTCGCTTGAACAAGCTGTACAAAAAGGAAAAAAAATTCGAGTTCCATTGGGCTCACCCTTAGAGAAAGAAAAAATTGGGATTATTTTTTGGGATTCTATCAAGACATTAGTAGATAAATATTCGAAGGCAATAAAGCCAATTATCAAAACAGCTACAACGGATAACCCTCCGCCGCGCGGAGTGATTTTC
>JAKBCM010000126.1 GCA_021807845.1 Pseudomonadota bacterium | reverse complement strand
CATCACCTCGTTCATCTGCTACGGCGTCGAGAAGCAGTACGGGCGCGAGCGCGCCAAGCTCGGCACCGGCCACCCCAGCGGCATCGTCGCGCCGCAGCGACGGGTCTCGACCGGGCTGTCCGCGCAGGTGATGCCGATGCTGACGCTCGTTTTTAGGGAGTGGCCTTTAAATAGAATGGGTGTTTCATCGATGATTTTACGGACACGTTCGGCAACGAGGACAGCGTTTTTAAGATCCGTTTCGGCCAATAAAACTAAAAATTCATCTCCACCAAAACGCGCTAAGGTATCACCTTGGCGTAGGCATTCTTGAATGTGATTGGCAGTAAATCGGATCAAGGCATCCCCTGCGAAGTGCCCATAGACATCATTCGTTGTTTTTAAGTTGTCGGAATCGATCATGAGGATTGCAAAGTGGTGGTGATGGCGAAGGCTACGCTCTCGTTCCTGTTCAAGGACGATCTGAAATGCTCTCATGTTGAGTATTCCAGTGAGCGCGTCAGTTTCAGCGAGGCGTTTAATTTTTTTTTGGCTTCGATTAATGTCCATGAAAAGAAGGGTCGTTAGATATGCAACTAACAAGACGGGGGACAGTTTAATAGCGAGATCACTCAAATCAGGGAGGTTGTCTCCAGGAGGAGAGAAGTAATTGAGATAGAAATAGCAAGCGGAGATCACGCATGTTTGTAATAGAATCACTATTTTTTTTTGTGTTAATACGGTGATAATGATGATGAGAAGGTAAAGTTCGAGCAGGGGGCTCTCGATTCTTTTTGTATTGAAGGTGACCCAGGTGATAAAAATCAGCATGACCCAAGGTTTCACCGCTAAATACCATGGATTTTTTAATTGTATGGGTGGCTTAAGGTTGGAGAAAAAAACAAAGAAACCAAAGCTGATTGAGCAAAAAATAAGGCTTACACGATGTTGAAGTTCATTAGGTGAGGAGGAAACCAGGAATAGCGAGACAATGAGAAAGATGAGCCATTCGATTTCAGCAATTGTTCTTGAGAAATTGTGTGTTTCAGGGATTTTGGGTAGAGGTTTAAATTGTTTAGCATCCTGCATACGGTTAAACCCTTTATGGTTTTACTGGTTTTTTTGATTCTTCACAAAAACTGTCACCCGATTTCGGCCATCAAGTTTGCTGCGGTAGAGTGCAGCATCGACATTATGGAGCAGTTCAGCAATTTGGCTTGCATGTTCAGGAAAGCAGGTGACACCAATACTGACGCTGGTTTTGAGGAGGGCTGTTTCAAAGGGAACAGGCGTTTCGCTCATGGTTTTACGAATACGTTCGGCCGTGAGGCTGGCATTTTCAAGATCAGTTTCAGGCAACAAGACTAAAAATTCATCACCACCAAAACGCGCTAAAGTATCATTTTGACGCAGGCATTGTTCAATCTGATTAGCAGTAAATTGGATCAGAGCATCGCCTGCAGAATGCCCATAGACATCATTCGTTGTTTTTAAATTATCGGAATCAACCATGAGGATTGCGAAGTGATGGTGATAGCGAAGACTGCGTTCTTGTTCTTGTTCTAAGACAATTCTAAATGCTCTCGTGTTGAGTTTTCCTGTGAGAGGATCAGTTTCAGCAAGGCGTTTAATTTTTTCTTGAGCTTGATTGATATCTATCGACAGAATGGTCGTTAGATAGAAAACCAACCAAACGGGTACGAGTTTGATGGCGAGATCGCGTAAATTGAGGAGATGGTTTTCTGGTGCAGAAAGGTAATTGAGGTAGAGGCAGCAACAGGAGATGAGGCAGAGTTGCAGTAGACTGGTTGTTTTATTTTGTGTAAGTGCTGTGATGATGATAACAAGGAGGTAGAGATCAATCAGGGGACTATGGATCTTTCCTGTGTTTAAGACAACCCAGGTGATGAAAACCAGCATGATCCAGATTTTTATGGCAAGATACCATTGGTTTTTAACTAGAGTGTCTGATTTGAAGTTCGAGAAAAAAACAAAGAAACCAAAGCCGGTTAAACAGAGGGTGAGGCTTTGGCGATTTTCAAGTTCATTGCCTGAGGAGACGAGAAATAGGATGACGATCAGTAAAAGGAGACATTCAATTTCAGCAATCGTTCTTGAGAAATTTCGAGCTTCAGGAATTTGGCTCAGAGATTTTTGTTCTTCAGAGCGCTGCATGCAGATAATGCCTTTTTTTAGTTTAGTTAAAGTGTACATAACAGCTAGATCGTCCGAATGATTGGGTTAATATATCTATGTATTTTGTTATTAGTATAGGTGGAAATTGGTGAGTTTGTAGTAGGTTGGGTTAGAACCTGAAGGCTCCCCTCAAAAAATATTTGATGTGATTTCTATCAGCGCGTCATCCTTCCAATTAGCCTTCAGGTTCTAGGGTCTGTTGACAATTGCTTACCTGAAGCGAAAAAAAGGGGAATCGAGCAAAAATTGACGGTTTTTTGAGGCGAATATTAGACATATTTAACGAAAAAAAGCGCCAATTTGTGCCGATTGTACCTTTTTTGCAGCCAGGAGAGTAATTGTCAACAGACCCTAATCTAACACATTCGTTTTTCGAATATACTCAATCGCCCGGTCTAGACGAGCAAGAACACGTTTTTTACCAATCAGATAAATGGTGACGTCGATGGGTGGAGAGATGGATGAGCCAGTGACAGCAAACCGTGTGGGTTGGGCAATTTTGCCGAGTTTTAACTTAAGTTCTTCAGCATTTTCAGCAATCAGTTGGTGGATGATAGGTGCTTGCCAATCATCCAACGAGACTAGATCATCTCGAATTTGTTCCAAAGCTTGGAGGGACTCAGGTTTTAATAAGCGTTGCGCTTCTTTTTCATCATATTCTGAAAAATCTTCATAGAAATAGCGGCTCCTTTCAGCCATTTCTTTCAGAGTCTTACAGCGCTCAGCTTGAACCTCAACCACGCTAGCCAGATCTGGGCCATTTTTCACATTGATGTTAAGTAATTTCATTTGCCAAGCTAAATGTTTCCCTACCAGCTTAGAAGGGAGTGTTTTCATGTAATGTTGATTGAGCCAAAGTAATTTTTCAGGGTTAAAAATGGATCCTGCTTTATTAATATCAGCTAAGTCAAAAAATTCAATCATCTCTTCACGTGAAAAAATTTCTTGATCGCCATGTGACCAACCCAAGCGCACAAGATAATTCAAAAGCGCTTCAGGTAGAAAACCTTCATCGCGATATTGTAATACACTCACAGCACCATGCCGCTTCGAAAGGCGCTTGCCATCTTCACCGAGGATCATCGGAACATGTGCAAAAATTGGCGTTTTTGCACCTAGTGCATTGTAAATATTAATTTGTCGGGGTGTATTATTTAAGTGATCATCGCCGCGGATCACATGCGTGATCGCCATGTCAATGTCATCGACTACGACGCTGAAATTATAAGTAGGCATACCATCCGTTCGGATAAGGACGAGATCATCAAGCTCATTGTTTTTGAATTTGACGGGGCCGTGAATGGCATCATCAACCTCAATAATACCCTCAGTGGGTGTGCAAAAACGGATCACAAAGGGTTGATTGTTTACTTTAGGCTGAGGTTTACCTCGACAATGACCATCATAGCGAGGTTTGAGTTTTTTAGCGGTCTGTATTTCGCGTAATTCTTCCAAGCGCTCTTTTGAACAATAGCAACGATAAGCTTGTTTTTTAGCCAGTAATTGTTCAGCAACTTCTTTGTAGCGCTCAAGACGTTGGGTTTGGTAGAATGGACCTTCATCCACGGACAGCTCTAACCACTTTAAGCTGTCGAGAATAGCTTGCACGGATTCAGTGCTTGAGCGCTCAAGATCGGTATCTTCAATTCGTAAAATGAATGTTCCAGCTTGTTTTTTGGCATGCAGCCAGCAATACAGAGCTGTGCGTGCCCCGCCAATGTGTAGGTAGCCGGTGGGGCTGGGTGCAAAACGTGTTCTTGTTGCCATGGGTTTCCACTTTAAA
>JAKBCM010000125.1 GCA_021807845.1 Pseudomonadota bacterium | reverse complement strand
AAATCGTGTCAAGCTTTTTGGTGTTTTTTTTAAAAATATTTTTGCTGAAAGTATGCTGAATTACTGAACTCGTGCTAAATCAGGGAGATCCCTCGCTTCGCTCGGGATGACGGGCGAGCAGTTACATTTTAATTACACTTACCTTGAACAACACAAGGATACATGCTGGTTGCAAACTCAAAATTGTTGCTTGCATCATAATTAATTGACCAAGCAAATACGCCACCAAAGCCTGGATAAGTCACAGGAGGCGTATAAGTATCGCATGATTCATGATTACGTAAACATTGTATCGCATGTTTGGCAACAGGGATGTTAACTGCAGGTGAGCCATCACTCACTCCTGATGAATTATTAACCACATAGCCAATGAGGACCTTTGGTGGGCTCAAAAAACTAGTATAGGGTTGAAATCCAGTGGGTTGACCTGTGTCTGTGGTAGACGGCCAATTGGCTAATAAATCTGTAGCAAAAGCCACAGCGGGGTCGGGTGTGGAGGTCAATGTTGTACCATCGGTTGGATAACAAACCAAATTGATTCCATAGGCACATCCCGAATTATAATTTTGAAACCCTACCCATTCAAGAGACGCATAAGTTTGCATAATTAAAGATGCATAATTTCCCCAAGTAGCACTAAATCCGCTGGTTGCAGCAATATTCGCAATTTGTGGCGCCAATGTCAGCAAGGTTTGGGGATGTTGCCCAAAATAAGTATTGATAATGTAAGAGAGATATGAGATATCACACGTTGAATTGTAAGTGCTGTTGCTACAACCAGCATTAGGATCAGTAAAGGAATTTGCCGCATTTAAGCCTGATTCTATGTCAAAATCAAATCCATCAAACCCATAAGTTGTTACCAGAGAAGCCATGGAGTTCATGAACGTCTGTTCAAAAGTCGAAGGATCCGCAGCGAGACTTACGGCATGGTCAAAATCAACCGTGGTGTTTGGAATGCTGGTTGATGCACCACCAATGGAAAGCAATACTTTGATGCCATATTGATGAAGAGATGCAACATAAGATTGAAGATCAAAACCACTGATGCTTTGAATATCAATCACCCCAGGAGAAGTTGTACTAAAAAGACCGAATGCAATTAAAACATGTGTGTATCCTGCTGCAGCAATGCCAGAAGCAGATGGAGGCGTTTCCCATCCATACAGATATCCAGCAATTCTGCCTTGTTGCTCTGTTGATTCTAAGGGTTTTGGAAAAAATTGAAAAGTTCTCACTGAAATTGGAGTTTGATTGGCATTCAATGCCAATTTGATATGAATAGGATGGGTTGTTGAGGTTACTCTAGTCAATAAAAAAGTTTTGGGATGAGTATCATTTATAGAGAAAATACACCATCCATTTGCTGGATTGATTGTACAAGGATTATGCTCGCCCGCTAAGACATAATCTGAGTCGATATAAAGACCTGCATAGGGATAAGTATGATTGGATACCTGTGAACGTACCGTCAGATATCCTCCCGTCCCACCAGGATTACTCACAAACAATGCGCTAAATAAATCTCCTGAAACGTCTTTAGCATGTGAAGTAATACTAAGCAACAATCCAAAACCAAGTCCTATTATGATTTTTTTCATCACAAAAACTCTGCTCTTACGTTTTTAGTAAACATGACCATTACTGAAATCCTTGTATGGTACAAACCCCAATAAAAATTAATCATACATAAAACTATTGGCGAAATAAACGATCATTATTCGGTGCGTTTAAATTGTTTGTAGAACGAATAGGATTAATATCCAATCCTCCGCGACGAGTATAACGAGCGTATACAGTTAACTCTTTTGGGTGACAATGAGTTTTGATATCCATAAAAATGCGCTCAACACAATGCTCATGAAATCCATGATGATTGCGATATGAAACAATATATTGCAACAGGGAAGACTCATCTATTTTTCTACCAGAATAACTTATCTGAATACTACCCCAATCAGGTTGACCTGTTACCAAACAGTTTGATTTCAACAAATGGCTATACACCGTTTTTTCTTCTACATGCTCCTGAAGAACATGCAATAAATGAGGATTGACTTGATATTCACTACAAATCACATCAAGATCATCTAGCAACATGCCTTCAAACTGATGAACTCGCATCTGATGAGAATGATGTGCAGCATACAGTTTTACATCGACAATTGTTTTAACCTGCTCACTTAAATCACCTTTGAGCGTGGCTCGAACTTTTTCTGGTGAATCAAACACAGTGTTGTTCAAAGAATTTAAATACAACTTGAATGACTTTGACTCTATCAGATAGCTTGATTCACAAGGGATAATGATATCAGCCATTGCAACCATCGGTTTGCCATTTGGATTCAACCATGACAACTCAAATGCCGTCCAAATATCATAGCCCTGAAAAGGTAAAATGGAACTCACCCCTATCTTGTCTCTTGCCGGCTGGCGGCTAATCGGAAAAAGAAGTGTGCTATCGTAAGTATCTTGATAAGCACTCTTCTGGCCAAGGGGAGATTGATGTAAGCTCTGTTCTGACATGTTAAGAAGGATCCTATATTAAGGAAGTCAAGGAACAAGAGCTCAGACTGACACCCAATGTAGAATCATCATCTTCTGTCATCTCGCCCGCATCTGACACGATGGCTTCATCTCTCACAAGGCTAAGCACACCCTTTGACTCAAACAAACGATCTCGTATCAAAAATGTGCAGATAACCGTGCTGCTCTCACTTTCGTGTAGGTTCAGAACATTCATCGTCTCTCGTATCACTTTATCAAGTTCGGAATAAATATCTTGTTCTTTCTGCTTGTCAGCAAGCGTGCTTAACATATTGCAAATAGGGGCTAATTTTAAGATAAATTTGCGGGGGTCTCTTAGTATCTCCTCTTTCATCCGGAGTGTTTGCTCTTTCAAATCAAATTCTGGGGAAATACCTAGCCCCGCCTCAATGAATGAAATGATGTTTGGTATCATCAGAAAAAACCCTAAACGATTGGATTTTCGTTTGTTTGATAGCGCTATCTCGTGACTGATGCTGTTACTTTCTTTCATGACTCGAGTGAGATCAACAGAGCTTTTACTCATTAGACCAAATTGCATTTGTTCTAACCATTTGATAAACCCTACCAATTGCTCACTCTCTCTGCAAAACTGATCAAAATCAGCACTGCCGTATTTCATCTGAGTAAATAGAGCCCGTGTTTTTAGATTTTCATGATAAGCAAGATCAAAAATAACTCGAATATATAATTCTAGGCATAAAGACAAGGGAGCATCTCTCAAATCCGCCGCTAACTGATCTCTAGCGCTTACTTTAACACGCGGTAACGTCTCTGTGTATAAAGTTGTCAGCAACACAGAGGCTGCTTTCATCTCTGCATCCATCGGCTTTGTTTCTTTAACAACTAATAACACCATACCTCCCCTCAAAAAACATTCATGAACAAAAGTCTCATATTGTACAATATAAACAATCATTAGTCATTAATTAATCATTATGTGGTTCTTATTCACTCTAGTCCACTTGTTATGACTAAACTTTTCCTGATTTTATTCACATCCTACTGCCTATCTAATATCATATGTGCTTTATAATCAAAGCGACGCATTCATGACATTATCTCTATTAAATGCAGTTTCTCCTGTTGATGGAAGGTACCGCAAAAAAACGCTTACCTTAAGCCCTTTTTTCAGTGAATTTGCACTGATTTATTATCGTCTTATGGTTGAAATCCGCTGGTTGGAATCCTTGGCTGCCAATGACGCCATTTCAGAAGTTCCATCGCTCGATGAAGATTCCAAAGCTTTTTTAAATCAACTTCTGAGTCAATTTGATGAAAATGAAGCTCAAAAAATCAAAGAATATGAAAAGAAAACCAATCATGATGTCAAAGCAGTAGAATATTACCTAAAGGAGAAGGTGGAGTCATCAAAATCACTAAGAAAAATAGCAGGCTTTATCCATTTTGCCTGCACCTCTGAAGACATCAAT
>JAKBCM010000124.1 GCA_021807845.1 Pseudomonadota bacterium | reverse complement strand
TCTGAATTGGTGCGTCATATTTTAAATATCGCAGCCACTGAGTGGATTGATGAAAATGGATTAACTTGGTTGCATGTTGCGCCCAAAATAAAGTTATTGCCAGTGAAAGATGCACGACCACCATTCCCCCTATCGTGGGCTGAACAATCACGATTACTGGAGGTTTTACCTTGCCATTTGAATCAAATGGTGCGGTTTAAAGTCAATACCGGTTGTCGTGAACAAGAAGTTTGTCAGCTGCGCTGGGAATGGGAAAAATATGTTCCCAGTTTGAAGGCAAGTGTGTTTATTATCCCCAGTCATATTAGCCGTGACGGGGAGATTCGGCAATTAGTAAAAAATGGGGAAGATCGACTGGTCATGTTGAATGATGAAGCCCAAGCTGTTGTTGAAGAACGCCGAGGTATGCATGCAGAGTATGTGTTTTCCTACAATGGAAATCCTATCACACGCATTAATAATACTGCGTGGCGAAAGGCACGTGTTAAGGCAAATTTACCTGATTTGCATGTGCACGATCTGAAGCACACCTTTGGAAGGCGTCTGCGGGCAGCTGGAATTAGTTATGAAGACAGGCAGGATTTATTAGGCCATCGATCTGGGAGGATTACTACTCATTATTCTCAAGCTGAGTTAGGCAATTTGCTGGAAGCTGCGAATGCAATTATTCGTAACAAACATGAAGGCAAAGAGCTGACGATTTTGCGAGTAAAGAAGGGGGAGCTGTACGCGATCCCCACAAAATCCCCACAGTCTGAAAATAGAGCATTAGGATAATTAAAAATTTACGAGCTAACTCTTTGATTTTACTAGGATTAAATGGTGCGCTCGGAGGGACTCGAACCCCCGACACCTTGGTTCGAAGCCAAGTACTCTATCCAGCTGAGCTACGAGCGCGTGTGTGGTGTTAGATTCTTGCAGTGAGAACCTAAGTTTTTGATCTTTTAGCCATAATGGTGGGCCGTATAGGAATCGAACCTATGACACAGAGGTTAAAAGCCTCCTGCTCTACCGACTGAGCTAACGGCCCTTGCTTTGATAAAGGGTAGTTCTATTACACTATCTATTTTACAACTGATTTTCAAGATATTTGGTGGGCCGTATAGGAATCGAACCTATGACACAGAGGTTAAAAGCCTCCTGCTCTACCGACTGAGCTAACGGCCCAAAGAGGCTGGAATGATACCGGATAATCTTCAAAATTCAAGTCTTTTATCAGGATTATTTTTAGCCAACTCGGCTTGATATAACTGTTCACTCGTTGCTAAAACCTTCCAACCTTTCGTTGATAATCGTTGATACATCAGATTTTCCCGATATTTGGGTACCAAAAGCAGTAAAATGTCCGCGCCCATCGCTCCACAGCCTTTCACTGCTAAAACATCTTGTTCTTCTTTCAGTAAAGCTAGATATTTCATACTATGTTTTGCAACCAGGCCCATGTGCAACAGTTGTAGATGATACGCATTCACGGTTCTAATCATAGAATCACTATCAGCGTTCTCAAAAGCCACTTTGGCCTCCAAAACAATGGCTGCTAATGGATCCATTTGGCTTGGAAGTGTCATCGCTTGTAAATGATGATGTGTCGCGAGTTTTTGACCTGTGTGTATGAGCAAAAAACCGAGCTCTTGAAAAGGCCAGGCAAAAGGGTGGCCAAAAGAACCAGGTCCATCAATATAAATGCAACCATATGAAGATTGAGCCAAAACATCATAGCCACTTGGACAAATGCCCTCACCAGACCAAGCATATTTGATATAGGTAGATAAGAGATGGTCTTTATTCATCCTTTGTTTTTGTAGGGACATCATCGCTAAGTATGCGCCTAGAAATTGTGCACTTGATGCTCCCATGCCGCCATGTCCTTGATAGGGATCGTGCCATTTTAATCCCTTTTCTTGAACCATGTGCGCATCCCAAAATCGCCCTGCAGGAGAATCTATGTGAATCCCTTGAAGGCCAGAATGATTGGATAGGGTTAATTCGAAACAAGGCGTTGTTGTCAATACAATGGCAGGGTGACCCAAAACGGCAGCATATTCACCCAACAAAAATGTCTTAGCAGGAATAAACCACTTCATGTCATGACTGTCTGATTTCGGCAAGTATGGCACAAGCATTGTTTAAACTAACTCGCTTATTGGTGATGAGCCAATCTTCCAAACGCTCTTTTAATACAGGTGCTTCCCCATCAGTCGCTCCCGCAACCATCAGTAAATTGTCAATGTGAAGCTTCATATGACCTTGAATGATGCCTTCAGTGCATAGCGCTCTCATTGCACCTAAATTTTGCACCAAACCAACAGCAGCAATGATTCTTGACAACTGATTCGCTGATTCAATATTCATCATGCGTAAGCACATGCGTGCGGTAGGGTGTAATGCAGTTACCCCACCCACCGTTCCCACGATAATGGGTGCTTTGATCTCTCCTGTGAGTATTTTTTGATGAGACAAATATCGCCAACGGGTTATTGCTTGATAAGTCCCATTTCTTGCAGCATAAGCATGAATCCCAGCTTCCACAGCTCGCCAGTCATTGCCAGTTGCTATCAATACAGGATCAATGCCGTTCATCACACCTTTGTTATGAGTCGCTGCACGGTAAGGGTCCATTTCGGCAAATAAGGATGCCTCTTGTAGTCGCTCACCTAACTCAGGTTCAACTTGACGGATCTGAACGGTTGCCTGGGTAATTTTTAGATCATTTAAATTAGACAGGATACACATGGTGACCTGTTCACCAGTCAAGTGTTCAATCGGAGTTTTCAAATATTCAAGCACTTGATTCATGATATTTGCACCCATGGCATCACAACTATCCATCATTAAATGAATAACTGCCATATCACTACCATCGGCACGTGGCAATTGGCGCAGCTGTATATCGGTCACGCCGCCACCTCGCCGCACCATATTGAGCGCCACTTCCTCATTCGCTTTTTGGATAAGAAAAGATTTGTTTTCAGTGATGATGGTTGATAGTTTGGTAAAATCAGTGACTTTGGCCAATTGAATTTGGCCTATGATACAGGTTCCCTCAATCTGTGTCGTGATTTCTCCTTGCTGTCTTATCCATTTAGCTGTTTTTGATAAAGCAGCAATGATCGATGTTTCTTCTACTGCCAGAGGAATCACATAATCCTGTCCATCAATACAAAAATTGGTAGCAACGCCCAGTGGAAGTTGAAAATAACCAATCACATTTTCAATCAATTTATCAGCTAATGTTGTATTTTGAACGCAGCCTTGCTGTAAAAAGTGAATGTCCTCACGCGTGATGGCTCCTAATTCTAACAAGCGTTGAAACCGTTCTTCTCGAGATAACTTAGAAAAACCTTGAAATAATTGACTGGCATTATCAGCTAACGGCATGCCTTCTCCTTCAGATCATTCAAAACTCGGCTACCTGTACAAAACATAGCAACCTTCAGCTCATATTCTATGGTGGACATTACTTGAACCACCTCCGAGGTGCCTTGCAATGCTGCATTGAGCATGGGTTTGGCAAAACCGATGGTAGAGGCACCAAGAGCGATTAATTTGGCTGCATCTAAACCATGACGAACACCACCTGATCCCCAAATTTCAAAATTGGGCTTTAATGAAGAAGCTTCATTCACACAAAAGACAGTATCTATCCCCCAATTACGGAACGTATCTGCTGTTTTTTGACGAATTGGCTCATCAACAGCTCGACATCCCTCGATACGCCCCCAATGCGTTCCACCTAAGCCACTGACATCAACAGCTGCAACCCCTATGTCATTTAATCGCTTCAAGGTTCTTTTCGAAAAGCCACATCCAGTCTCCTTGACCACCACAGGTAATGGTAATGCTTTCACTAGGCTTGCCAATGCATGCCAACATCCTTTAAAAAGGGGGGTACCTTCAGGCTGGATGCATTCTTGTAAAGGATTACAATGAACAATGATAGCACTTGCTTCTAATGAATCGGTCAACCGTTCTATCTCTGCAAGTGGGGTTGTGATCAATT
>JAKBCM010000123.1 GCA_021807845.1 Pseudomonadota bacterium | reverse complement strand
ATACACTGCATCGTTATCAGCCAAAATCACTGATAATTTATTTGCAACCTCGCTCATGGTACACTCCTTGTATTTTCTAATGATATATAATCATAGTTGATTATAAAAAAAATAGTAACTATTCACCACAATAGGGTCTATTGACAATTCATCCTTCAGCCCACGTCCCGCAGATAAACCTCGGCGCGTCGACATTGTAGGACCAATTATCAACACACCCTAGATAACATGGCTCAGTTGTTACTCATAGGAGAGCTTGCATGAACCAGCAATTGTATACAATTTACTCAACGAGACTCAATTCAATTACAGACGAAACCATTAAACACGCTGTTACGGCACTTGAAACTGGGCAAATCCTATTTTGTCCACATTACCCTTTTATTCCTAACACTGATGAAAAAGCCTTACTTTCAGAATCGGTTCTCAATCCTAAACAAAAAAACATCAGTTATGACTACTTAAAAAGTAAAGTTTCTGGCCTATCGACATCATCTACACCAGAAACATCTATACTGATGTCATCATTCATGCACCGGTTTGCTGAATATGCACAAAGCTTGGTAACGACGCTGCTTCCTCAATATAGCAACGACTTGTCTTGGGGAAGAACAAGTTATCGTCCTGCAGAAATAAGAGGACGAAAAACATCTAAACGCAAAGATGATACACGAGTACATGTTGATGCATTTTCTTCAACACCTGTCTATGGGTTACGAATTTTACGTGTTTTTTGTAACATCAATCCTTACGGTAAGCCTCGTTCTTGGGACATAGGCGAACCCCTTAACCAGGTGATCCATCGATTTTCCGACCAAATCCCTCAATACAATGCAACACGCGCAAAAATACTTCACTGGCTTAAAGCAACGAAAACATTACGTTCATCTTACGATCACCTCATGCTCCATTTGCACGATAAAATGAAACTCAATGACCAATATCAGCAATCCATCAAAAAAATTCGTATTGATTTCCCTGCAGAAAGCACGTGGGTGGTTTTTACTGACTCTGTATCCCATGCTGCATTGGGAGGCCAATTTTTACTGGAACAAACGTTTTATTTACCGATTAACGCTATGGAAAATCCTGACTTATCACCGTTGAAAATATGGGAAAAAGTTAAATCCGAAAAAATAAGTTGACCACTACTAAGGCATTACAACATGACGATTGAAACGATTATCAGCAATATCCTCACAACTACCCAAGATCCTTTAACAGCGTTAACACCTGTCGAACTCGGATTAAAATCCAACTATTCTCAAACCCCCGATTCAATTAGCCTTAATCTGCTTGCAGGATTTCCCTGTAAAAGTCTCGAAACAACGTTATTACCTAAACTGCTCGAAGCGTTCAAACACGCACTGCCCCAATGCCAAATAAAGATAACACTTGAGAGTTTTATCCAAGCCCACCGTACACAAATTCCTGGAAAGGGTTTACGTGGTGTAAAAAACATCATTGCTATCGGCTCTGGAAAAGGAGGCGTTGGTAAATCTACCGTCACTGTTCATTTAGCAGCTTGTCTGGCTGATCAAGGCGCGCGGGTAGGCATTCTTGATGCTGATATCTATGGACCAAGTATTCCTTTGATGCTTGGTAAAACATCCCCTGTCGAAATTCAAGATGAGCATTATCTTCCAGTGACCACCCACGGCATTCAAGCCATGTCGATAGGCTACCTGACAGAAACTGAAGAAGCATTGATTTGGCGAGGCCCCATGCTAGCCAAAGCACTGATCCAAATGCTCGACCTCACCAACTGGGACAACCTTGATTATCTATTCATCGATTTACCCCCAGGCACCGGAGATATTCAACTCAGCCTTGTCCAGAAAATACCGTTGACAGGCGCTGTAATCGTCACGACTCCACAAACCATCGCCACCCAGGATGCACAAAAAGCACTAAAGATGTTTAACAAAACAGGCATTGATGTTTTAGGCATTATTGAAAATATGTCTCAACACATTTGCACACAGTGTGGACACAAAGAAGCGTTATTTGGACAGGGTGGCGCGCAGACGATATGTGACAGCCACCAAACAACTTTATTGGGCCAACTGCCTTTAAATGCTCAAATTGTCACACGCTGCGATCAAGGGGATCTCAATTCACTCAATACACAAAACCAAACTGATCGTGCATTTCTTAAAGCAGCGCTAGCAACCAGCATAGAATTATCTAAGCGTCCCCTTAACTATGCAACAAAGTTTCCACCCATAATGATTGAGTAGGTAACTCTTTGATTTTTTTATCACCATCAATGCTCCTAAAAATTGCAAATAAATGATAAGAACTATTTTTTTTCAATAACTTATCCTATATACTGCCATGCTTTTTTAAAACACAGATCCAAAGAAAAATAGATGGTGCAAAATTATTTTTCATTGGAATATTTAGGAGTAAATACCATGAAAGTTGATCAATTTGCGAGACTTATTGCAGAAAAAAACTATAATCAGTTCTCTAAACAAACCGATAAAATAGAGGCTTTTTTTAATGCAAAACTCATCCATGCTGAAATAGAAGCGCTTCTACAAGCCAGGACAATTCATATTGCTAATGCCAGAGAATTAAAAAGAATAATTTTATCAGGTGGGGAAGGTGACGCAACAGATCCAGGCTTAACATTTGTAACTGACACTTTTCTAGAGAAAGTTATGGCATCCATCAAGAAGATGGAAAAAGTTGAACCTGCGCCAGAGCAAGATTCAGATTCAGAGTCAGAATCAGATCAAAATCAATCTCAATCTCAAAAGAGTCCTAAATCCCCACCCCGTAAAAATCAATACTCACCCAGATTCCATGTACTTAGTCCAAAAAAACATCTTCCCGAAGCTTCTGATGATGATTATTATGATGATGAAAAAGCCCCTGATACTCTAGACATGTGATCACTTCATTTAAACCCAGTTTTCACCCCATTGCTTTCAGCAAGACAACAACCAATGGGACAAAAAACAAGATTTTTTTATCAAAATGCCTATAATGGAAGCTGTACCTTGGCCCAGCAATTTGAGATCTTGAACGTTTACCCAAGCGACAGCTGCATCGCAGCATCACGTAAAACAACCGAGGAATGAAGAATTGTATTTCTTCATTCCTCATCAATTATGATATCATAGACTATTCCTTCTACAGATTATAAACCAACATGTCTGAACAA
Organism: Pseudomonadota bacterium; assembly: GCA_021807845.1. The sequence goes on along the minus strand of JAKBCM010000123.1, from coordinate 880 downwards.
TATACAGCTGATGCCATTGAAGTACTTACAGGATTAGAACCAGTTCAACGTCGTCCGGGAATGTATACAGATACCACACGCCCCAACCATTTAGCACAAGAAGTAATCGACAATAGCGTTGATGAAGTACTTGCTGGATTTGCCACAAAAATTAGTGTTACCCTTCATGAAGATGGCTCAGTTGAAGTTGAAGACAATGGGCGCGGCATGCCGGTAGATATTCACCCACAACTTGGATTAAGTGGTGTAGAAGTCATTATGACGCGTCTTCATGCTGGAGGAAAATTTTCAGATAAAACCTATAGCTTCTCAGGTGGGCTGCATGGTGTGGGCGTTTCTGTCGTCAATGCACTGTCAGATCGGCTGGATGTAACCATCAAACGAAATGGAATCATTTATACCATGTCTTTTGCACAGGGTGCAAAACACCATGAGTTGATTGAAAACGGTACAACCAAAAAAAATGATACTGGAACCCTCATTCGCTTTTGGCCAACCGCACATTATTTTGATACAACCAAACTCTCCGTCAAACACCTCATTCACACACTCCGTGCCAAAGCAGTACTATGCCCTGGTTTGACAATGACTTTTATCAACAAAGCAACATCTGAAACCACCACGTGGTGTTATGAAAATGGGCTTACCGACTATCTGGGACAATCCCTGCCGGCTGATTTTTTTCCCGAAGAACCTTTCGCGGGCGAATTTAAATCATCAGAGGCTACAGTAGATTGGGCATTGGCATGGTCACCTGCTGTTAATTCAGGATTAAGTGAAAGTTATGTCAATTTAATTCCTACTATTCAAGGCGGAACGCATGTGAATGGTCTGCGCACAGGTTTGTTGGAAGCTGTGCGTGAATTTTGCGAGTTTAGAA
>JAKBCM010000122.1 GCA_021807845.1 Pseudomonadota bacterium | reverse complement strand
TTCCGATCTAGTTTAAGCACATTTTTCTCCCTGATATTCGACAATCAGTGGCGCATGATCTGAAAAACGAGTGTCACGATAGATATCAACATGCTGAACGGTTGGAGCTAATCCATGGGTAATGACTTGATAATCAATGCGCCATCCTACATTTTTTTCATAAGCACGTCCTCGATTGGACCACCAAGTATATTGATCCGCTTCTTGATTTTTCAAACGAAACGCATCTATAAAGCCCATCGGACCAAATAGTTCATCTAACCATGCTCGCTCTTCTGGCAAAAAACCTGAATTTTTCTGATTACCTTGCCAATTTTTGAGATCTATTTTTTGATGGGCAATATTATAATCACCACAAATAATCAATTCTCGTCCTTCTTGTTTCAACGCGTTGAGATGGTCAGTAAAGCGCTTCAAAAAGTCATATTTCACCGCTTGGCGCTCATCTCCACTAGTGCCAGAGGGAAGATAGAGTGAAATCACACTCAAGTTATCGTAGTCAAATTGAATGTATCGCCCCTCTTCATCACAATAATGAAACCCCAAACCTTTTAAAACCCGCAACGGTTTTTTCCGAGCATAAATAGCAACACCACTGTATCCTTTTTTGATGGCATCAAAATACTCACAATAATATGGACTAGGAAAGAAGAGAGATTGAGGCTCTAGTTGTGGGACTTGCGCTTTGGTTTCTTGTACACAGACAAAATCAGCATGTTGCTCTTTTAGCCAGTCATAAAACCCTTTGTTAGCAGCAGAGCGAATACCATTGGCATTAAAACTGATGACTTTCACACCCTATCACCTTTTTTTTGTGTATAAGTAAGTGCATGGCGCCCGAGCCGCTCTCCGAGATGCTTGGCTAAAATCACTTCATCTTCGGTGATGGATTTGTCATTATTAACACCAGCCACGTGGGTAACACCATAAGGAGTACCACCTGACTCAGTGTTATTTAAAGCGGGCTCAGTATAAGGTACCCCCAAGAGCAACATCCCATGGTGGAATAATGGCAACATCATACTAACCAATGTGGTTTCTTGCCCTCCATGCATGGAGCCACTCGATGAAAATACGGCTGCGGGTTTATCTACAAGAGCACCTTGAAGCCACAATGATGAAGTTGAATCGAGAAAATATTTCATCGGCGCTGCCATATTTCCAAACCGTGTGGGGCTACCTAAAGCAAGGCCGGCACAATCACGCAACTCTTCAATAGAGACATAAGGCGCGCCTGTGTCAGGAATGTCTTTTTCCGTAGCTTCACACGTTGCCGACACGGCCGGGACTGTTCTTAAACGTGCTTCGATACCTTCTACATGCTCTACGCCACGAGCGATGAATTGCGCCAATTGCAGAACAGATCCGCTACGTGAGTAATAGAGTACCAATACATAGGGTTTTGTCATGAACGATTCCTTTCCTCATAAAATGTATCGTGTCAGATCATCATCAGCAACCAATTTACCCAAGTGTTGCTGCACATACTTGGCATCCACACAGACAGATTCACCTGACTTATCAGTCGCTTCAAACGAAACCACTTCAAGTAAGCGCTCCATCACGGTGTATAAACGTCTAGCACCAATATTTTCTGTCCGCTCATTCACTTGCCAAGCCACTTCAGCAATGCGACGAATACCGCTTTCAGCAAAACTCAATTGCAAACCTTCTGTCGCCATCAAGGCAATATATTGCTCAGTTAATGACGCATTCGGTTCGGTCAAAATACGAACAAAATCCTCTACAGTTAAAGCAGACAACTCTACCCTGATAGGCAGTCTTCCTTGCAACTCAGCGATTAAATCAGAAGGTTTAGCGACATGAAAGGCGCCTGATGCAATAAACAAGATATGATCCGATTTGATCATGCCATACTTTGTGGATACGGTTGTGCCTTCTACCAATGGAAGTAAATCTCGTTGTACTCCTTCACGAGACACATCGCCGCCCATTTCAGCTCGTTTTGCGACTTTATCAATTTCATCAATGAATACAATACCGTTTTGCTCAACACTTTCTATGGCACGCGTTTTGATATCATCTTCGTTGATGAGTTTGGCTGCTTCTTCTTCACAAAGGATTTTCATCGCTTTTCGAATAGGTAATTTTCGACTTTTGGTACGACTTGTTCCAACTTGCTGAAACATCGATTGTAATTGGTTTGTCATTTCTTCCATGCCAGGAGGAGACATGATTTCAATCCCAACAGGGGCGACTGCCACATCTATCTCAATTTCATTATCATCTAAGGTTCCTTCTCGCAATTGTTTGCGAAAAACTTGGCGAGTTGAAGATTCTTTTTCAATGGTATCTCCTCCTCGAGCAGGGGGTAGCAGGGCATCTAAAATCCGCTCCTCTGCTGCCTCTCTTGCGTGACTCTCTACCTTTTTCATAGCGAGCTCTCGCTCTTGCTTAATGGCGATATCCGCTAAATCACGCAGAATTGAATCAACATCACGCCCAACATAGCCAATTTCGGTAAATTTCGTCGCCTCAACTTTGATAAAAGGAGCTTGTGCTAATTTTGCCAGACGACGCGCAATTTCGGTTTTTCCAACCCCTGTTGGCCCAATCATCAAAATATTCTTGGGCATGATTTCATTTCGTAATGCATCGTCTTTGATTTGCATACGACGCCAGCGATTACGAAGAGCAATGGCCACAGCCCGCTTGGCATCATCTTGACCAATAATATGTTTATTAAGTTCCTCGACGATTTCGCGAGGGGTCATCATTGTCATTATATTATTCACTGTCGCTTTCCAATTCTTCTATCGTTAAATGATGGTTGGTGTAAATACAAACATCCCCCGCAATGATGAGTCCCTTTTGAACTATTTCTGCTGCAGATAGCTTGGTATTTTCAAGAAGGGCCCGAGCTGCTGACTGAGCAAAAGGGCCACCCGATCCTATGGCCATTATTCCTTGTTCTGGTTCAATCACATCTCCATTACCTGTGATGATGAGAGAGGCTTTGCTATCTGCAACAGCAAGCAATGCTTCCAAGCGGCGCAACATTTTATCTGTTCGCCAATCTTTGGCTAATTCTACAGCTGCACGCACCAAGTGTCCTTGATGCATCTCCAATTTGTTCTCGAAACGCTCAAATAAAGTAAAGGCATCCGCGGTGCCTCCCGCAAATCCTGCAATCACCTTGTCTTTATACAATCGCCTGACTTTACGTGCATTGGCTTTCATGACTGTATTACCAAGGGTGACCTGCCCATCTCCGCCAATCGCAACGCTCTTTCCTCGTCTAACGGATAAAATGGTTGTACCACGATATTGTTCCAAAATAACCTCGTCATCGGTTAAAAAATAATAACTTACTAGGGTCTGTTAACAATTGCTCTATAATGCCTACGTGACGCGGACAAGCCTCGATACGTAGGGATCACAGAGGATTTGCAAAAATGAATTGCCAACACACCCTAAATGGGGATGAAATATAAAAAATCAATGGGGATTTAAAGAAAAAAGGTCTCTCCTCCTGTCATCCGCTATGTGTTTTGTCAAGTTTAGGAAAAAATATGTCCCTTAATAGAGATGTGTTCCTACATTTACACGAAGGATTCAAGCTAATTGCTGGCAAATATAAGATCAGACTTGCGTCATCCCGTACGACATAGAAATCGAAGTGTCAAATAAATTAAACTCAATAAAAGCACCGCATTCGAGATAACCTGTGGGTTAAAAAAGTCATTGATTTAAAAAAGAAACGCCATGGGTCAAAGGCGCTAAGCCTAAGTAGGAGGCAATACTTTGACCAACATCAGCAAAGCTGTCTCGTCGACCAATAAAGCGTCCTTGAAGTTCTGGACCAAATACCAGAATAGGAATATGTTCTCTGGTATGATCAGAACCACCAAACGTTGGATCGCAACCATGATCTGCCGCTATCACCACGATATCTTTAGGCTTGAGACAGGCTTGTAATTCAGTAAGCCTAAGATCAAACGTCTCTAGAGCTTTGGCATAACCTATCACATCTCGTCGATGGCCATAAGATGAATCAAAATCAACAAAATTAGTAAAAATCAAACTGCCGCCCGGTGCAGACTTCATTTCCTCTATGGTTTTATCAAATAACGCCATATTA
>JAKBCM010000121.1 GCA_021807845.1 Pseudomonadota bacterium | reverse complement strand
TATTTAAACGAGTCATTTGATCAAAAAACTCAACAAAATGAGTATTAACATAAGGCCGAGCGTTTGTTGAGCACATGAAACGAATAGGTTTTATTGCCCCTTTAGCATCGTAATCATTAATATTCAAAGTGACTTGTTCTGAACGAGTCCCTTCAAAGGCCACTGTTTTTCGAAGCCTATCGAGTTCGTTTTTAATAAAGTCATTGTCTTCTGAAGTAAGGATGAGCTCTGATGCAAAGACGTCAAAATATTTCAAGTTTCGTAATAACGTGATTGCTTGATAGCATGAAAAATTGTCATCTGCTCCTCCACAGGGAATGCTGCCTATACATCTTAGCGCCTCTGGTATACCCTGCCCTTCATCATCATGACGATAGACAACTAAATAATTTATGCCATCTGCTTCGACCGTTTTTGTGTCAATTTTTTTTACATCTATTTGAGGCCATACCTGATTTAAGATCCCAATCAATCTTGCAAAAAGACTGCTCTCAGGGTTCGTATCATCTTCTCTTATAAAGGTCCTGGTCAGCTCCGGTGTTATCTCTAAAGTAATTTTCATCATCTTTTTAGGTGAGTTAAAGTGGCCTAATTATATCATAATGATTCATTTTTATTAGTTATGATCTAAAAACGTCTATTATTACACAGATTCATGTTTCATTTCTGCGATCAAACCCTATGGGTTAAAGAGATCTCAACATCAGCCGAAAACTCATACAAGAGCGTCCTTGAGAGATCTTTAATGATTGAGTTAAATATCAGAACCCAACCGGATGATGAAACATGTGGGCCTACCAGTTTGCATGCGATTTATCGTTATTATGGACAAACGATTTCATTAAACGAGGTCATAGAAACCATCGAGCATTCCCTTTCAGGCGGTACATTAAGTCCTCTTTTGGGGAAACATGCACTGATGCGTGGATTTGATGCAACGATTTTTGTGAATCAATTGGATCTCTTCGATCCGACCTGGTTTAAAAAAAGCCGAGCCCCTAGAGAAGCATTACTGGTCAAATTAAAAAGCCAAGACAAATTCAAACATGCCAAGGGCCTATCTATGGCAAGCAAAGCTTATCAAGAATTTCTGACCTTAGGGGGTGAGATTCGTTTTAAAACGATAGACTCACAAATGCTTAAAGAATACTTTAACAAAAACATCCCTATTTTAACGGGCCTGAATTCAACTTATCTCTACAGAACCTCTCGCGAACTTTTCACCCAAGATGGAGAGTCTTTTTTCGATGATATTCAGGGCACACCTTGTGGTCATTTCGTTGTATTATGTGGATATGATGAGAAAAAAAGACGCGTCGTCGTTGCTGATCCGTTTCGAGAAAATCCATTATCACAAAATAATTTCTATAAAGTGAGCATTGCAAGGCTTTGCAATGCCATCATGCTCGGTGCACAAACGTATGATGCAACATTACTCATCATCACTCCTAAAGCCCCTGAAGGAGAAGAGCCTAAGGCTGCTTAGACATCACAACGATTGCCGCCGCAATGACAGCGGCTCTATGATGTTGCAGGGATTTGTTTGAATATCGTAACCATTCTGGGTGATTCCCAATGAAATCAGTCGTAAATAGACCAAATTGAAACTCGTAAGATTTCAGCATCTCAAGGTAAAATGGAATGGTTGTTTTCACACCAAAGAGGCGCAGCTCTTGCAGTGCTCTGCGTGCTCGGCGTAAAGCCTCATCCCAATTCAAACCCCACGCAACGAGCTTTGCACAAAGCGAATCATAATCAGATGGAATTGTATAACCAACATAAAGCGCACTGTCCATCCGAACACCTGGGCCACCTGGAATATAATAGCGGGTGATGCGACCAAAACTGGGTAAGAAATCATTTTGAGGATCTTCGGCATTGATCCGAAACTCAATAGCATAACCACGACGAGTAATCTCCTTTTGTGTCATGGCTAATTTCTCACCAGCTGCTATACGAATTTGTTCTTGTACAATATCAATCCCTGTGATTTCTTCAGTCACACCATGCTCAACTTGCAAACGAGTATTCATTTCCAAAAAATAAGGTGTGTTTGTCTCATCCAGAATGAATTCTACAGTACCCGCATTGGTATATTTTGCAACCTTCGCCGCTTTTAATGCATAGCGATATAATTTGTCTCTTGTGGGTGAATCGAGATGGGGAGAAGGTGCGATTTCGATCAGTTTCTGATGACGACGTTGTATGGAGCAATCACGTTCAAACAAATGGACCACATTTCCATGGTTATCAGCCAAGATCTGGACTTCAATATGACGAGGATTGGCAATTAATTTTTCCATAAAAACATGAATATCCCCAAATGACTTTCCTGCCTCAGACTGCACGCGTTCATACAATTGTTTCACATCTTCTTTGTGATGACAGATGCGTATACCGCGCCCACCCCCACCAAAGGTGGCTTTCAACATCACAGGATAAGTCAAGCGCTCTGCACAAGCTAAAGCATCAGCAACACTTTCTAAATTGCCATCACTGCCTGGAATAATAGGTAAACCGGCTTGTTGCATCATTTGTCGTGCAGCCACTTTTGAACCCATCATTTTGATTACAGAAGCCTTTGGACCAATAAATACAAGACCTGCTTTTTCACACGCCTCTGCAAATGCTGGATTTTCTGACAAAAATCCATAACCTGGATGTATCGCCTCACAACCAGAAGCCTTAGCACACTCAATAATTTTCCGAACATTCAAATAAGCATCCAATGGATTCTTACTCAAACAGTGTGCATGAGCCGCTCTTTTCACATGCATGGCATATCGATCGACCTCACTATAAATAGCCACAGGTGCAATGCCTAGTTCTTTACAAGCTCTGACAATTCTTAAAGCAATTTCACCTCGATTACTGATTAGAATTTTTTTAAACATATGCCATCCCTCTGCCAATTTATAAATCATACTCTTTTTGTGCTACCATGTATTTTCTATTTTTTTTCTTAGGGCCTAGCATGCATTCGAAGTTTCTAGGAGGCATTCTTCTTATTGTTGGCACATCCATTGGTGGCGGCATGCTGGCCTTGCCCGTCGCCAATGCAGCAACTGGCTTTTGGGCATCCTCCTTATTTCTATTGTTATGTTGGTTATTGATGACTTTAGGTGCCTTGTATATTTTAGAAGTCAACCTCTATCTTCCTCCTGGTAAAAACATGGTCTCTATGGCCGCAGCCACCTTAGGCCCCCCAGGTATCTTACTCGCTTGGCTTTCTTATCTTTTTTTATTATATACCCTATTGTCTGCTTATATCTCGGGGGGTGCAGATGTCCTTGGCGGGTTATTAAAAAGTGTCAGCATCGATGCGCCGCCCTGGAAACTGACGACTTTATTTACACTCCTATTTGGCCTCATCGTGTACGGAGGGATCCGCCAGGTTGACCTACTGAATCGAGGTTTGATGTTTCTAAAGTTAGCTGTTTATTTTACTCTAACCGTTCTCATCGCGCCTTACGTTCAACTCAACCATTTACAAGGTGGTCAGGCTCACTACATTACAGGCTCTGTGATGATTTTGGTGACTTCCTTTGGATTTGCCATCATTGTGCCCAATTTGCGTGACTATTTTAATGATGATCTGAAAACCTTAAAAAAGGTTGTTCTCATTGGCTCGCTTATCCCACTATTTTGCTATCTTGCTTGGGATGCTGTCATCATTGGCACGGTATCAAGAGAGGGTGATCAGGGCTTGATGTCACTGATGCATAATGAGCACACCACCAGTTCTTTAGCCAATATGCTCTCTTTGACAGTTAACAATCAGATGATCAGCTCTTTTTTTAATTTTTTTACTTCCATTTGCATGTTAACTGCTTTTCTAGGGGTCGCCCTTTGTCTCATCAGTTTTTTAGGAGATGGGCTGAATATGACGTTAAAAGGCCGTCAAGGATTAGGGCTTTTTCTTTTGACATTTCTTCCTCCTTTGCTCATTGTCATCTATTATCCTGGTGCTTATATCAATGCTTTAAACTATGCCGGATTTTTTTGCGTGATCTTGCTACTCTTATTGCCTGCTCTGATGTCTTATTTTGGTAGAAAACATTTTCAATCAACGTTTATTGTTCCGGGTGGAAAATTCTGTCAATTACTCGTGATATCAAC
>JAKBCM010000120.1 GCA_021807845.1 Pseudomonadota bacterium | reverse complement strand
TAAGGCAGAATGTTGAACCACGCGTCCTACACTAGCTGTGACAAAACCAATCATTCCAAACGGCACGCCAATGAATAGTCCTGGGAATCCTAAAACGAATCGATGGATGAGGCTTAAGCGCTCATCTTTACCAAAATTCTCTTCAGTGGCGCCACTTTCAAGGGCGATATTAGTCATTTCAGCAAAAATATGAAATGCTGTGAGTGTTGAATGATAAATGCTGCGTCCAAAAAGGGTTGTGATATATCCTATTACACCAAGTGGTCCACCTATTAAAAGCCCCGGAAATCCTAGAAAATATTTTTGATACTCTGTTTGTGGCTCATCTTTACCAAAGATCTCCTCTTTGCTGCCTTCTTCTAAGGCATAATGGGTGAGATCAGTAAATATACTCCAAGCAGTTAGGATGGAGTGCCCCCCCATTCTGGTTGCCATAATCAAAGAGGCTGAAACAATCCCCAAACCAGTACCTAACATCATACCTGCCAGCCCATATGGATATTGATACCAGGTCAGATTGTTTTTATAGGGCGTTAATTGATGTTTCGGCTCATCAGCTAATCCAAGATTGGTCAGACGAACAAACCACTCAGCCATGGCTTGATAAGAATTATAAAGGAGAGGGGCTATGGTCAATGCACTGATCCAGGCGGGTAGGGTGACGGGTATAAATAACAATATTTGTGCCAGTAACCCTAGTTTCGCATCCACGCGTGAACCTAAGATCCTGCTTCCCATGGTTCGTTGACCAACCGTGTCGAAATGGTATTTAAAGATGTCACTGATCACTTTGGCTGAAGTAGAGCCGAGATTGACAACAGCGGTTAATACAAACATGAATGCAGCGCTGATAGAATGACCTGCTTCAATAAGGATTTCAATAAGCTCTGACATGGTTGCTCCAAATTAGGTAAATTTAATCATTTAAATGACAATAATTATACACTATGTTTCTTATGAAAACATTAACGTGATAGAGGCAAACAGGATTGATGAAAGCGTTGGGCCTTAGCCCAACAAAAACCTTAAATGACGAGACCACCCTCTGGCCATTCTGTATCTACGAGATCAGCTGCTGGCTCTAGAGGTTGTACCGGATTTGATGCTCCATACCACCACTCTTTCAATTCTTGTATCCAGCGATCTATCGTTGCAATCAAATTGGCAAACAGTGCTCGTTCCCCATTTAAAACAGCCATCAGATCAGGAAACAAATCACCGCGACCTTCGCGCCATGCATGGTAATCGGCAAACCACGGGCGTTCGCCTCTTAAAGTTGCCATTTCTCGCTCAAACAGAGATGAATATACCCGAGCCTGGCCATCGTCTGCTGGATCATATCTACGCTGTACTTTGATGGCCTGACGTTTAGGAACAAAGAACCCTTTTTGGCTCAACAAACCTTTGTACACTTGAGATATTTTTTGGTTGTCAAGCAATGGGTTGGTTGTATTTTTATCACCATCAATTGGCAAAAGATTGACCCATTTTGTGGTAAATGCTTGAAATGCAGCGATGAACTCTTCTTGTTTTTCTGATTCTACCAGCGTTAATAAATCTTCTGCTTTGGTATTCCAATCTTTTTGCATTTGACCTAAAAAACCTTGCCAACGTGCTAGTAATTGAAAACGTCGTTCAGGATTTATACAATCATTTAGGTCTTTTAAAAAGCGTTGCGTCACATCTTCTAAAAAGAGCGCATACAGTTTGCTGACCTCTTCTCGGAAAACGGATTTGAGTGCCTTGGCATTTTGATACGCATTGACTTCATTATCAACGTTATACGTGCAACCATTGAGTTGTGCGTAAGGATCATTCATATTGATGATCTTCCGAAACTCCCCCGGTTTTCCAGCTCTTGCCGTGCGGCCTTTGATTTGTTTTTCATCTTCTAGGGTGGGAACATAGGCCGCGACAACAAATAAATGGTCAGCATTGATATCGACCCCTCGACCAAACATGCCAGCGGTAGAGATGGTGATAACACGTTCTAATCCTGCATTGTTGATGGCTTCTTTTTCATCTTTACTCTCAGTCAAACCATGAACATGTTGAACTTTTTGGATAAGGCTCATCAATTCATTGTCAGCAATCAATGCTTCATGAAGCTCACGACTTTGATTATCATCTTTACAAATAAGTAACGTAGGACGACCATTTCTTAATTTTTCTTTGATGGCTTGTTTCAAAAACAGAATTTGTTGATCTTGATCTTTCGCAAGCCATGTATTTTTATCTTCTCGGAGTAATTTTTTCTCACGAGGAACGGATAAATAATCATATCCTTCATAATTGATTTCTTTAGAAGACTTAGGGGCTGCACTACGAGTGGTTCCACTGACCCCAAACGTAGCTCCTTTTTGATAGCTTGCCATAAAAGTAACAGGATAAGAGGAACGCTGGGTTTCGTTCTCAGGTAAAATCACAAAATTTTCGCGCCCAGCTTCTATATTGGCCTTCGCACAAAGACATTGATGAACGCCATCAGAGAAAGAACTCCCTACAGAAGGACGACCATTGTCTAAAACAAACATTTTCTGCGTTTGGCGGGTATAGCCATCACTGTCTTTCCTGACAACTGCCCAAACTTTTGAATTGACATAAATTACATTACAGTCACATCAACGCAAGGCTATCGTCAACTTTTTTCATTTATTCTGGTGTAACTTGTTGCAAATTCTTTTCGTGTAATCTGCTTTTTATCAATGTGTTGACAATTACCCCCTAAGAATAAATTTTAAGCCGTTGCAGTTAGCGCAATAGAATCAAGCGTACTATTTCCAGAGCCTTGTGCTGTGAGTGGTGTCATAGTAGTCGATGTAAATCCGTCTGTAGTGTTGTAGATGATAGGAATACCATAGACGTTGGTATAAAATCCAGCCAAGTAACAAGTGTTCATGCTTTGACAGGCAATACTTTCTAAAGAAGTAGCATAACCATGATACTTTGAGAGTGTTTTAGTTGTCCAATTACTCCCGTCGCTGTTATTAGTTATATAGAGCGTAGGAGAAACAGAGATAGGTAATCCTACTGCAACGCAATTAAAAGCTTGACTCTCTCCAGCTACTTCTACGCAACTTACTCCCGATAACGACGTAGTGTTGCTTGCCGTAGCGAGGGTTGTTACTAGCGTCCAAGTTGCTCCACCATTCGTACTATAGTAAATAAGCGGTTGCGTGGGAGCTCCTGTATAACTGTAACTCCCCACAGCGACACAATGCGAACTATCACTGCAACTCACACTTTTAAGTGATACACCTTGCAAATTCGATACATTCGGGAGTGTGAAAGTTGTATTTAAGTTCCAAGTACTACCATCCGTTGAAGAATAAGACATTGGGCGAGAAACACCACCTGTAATAACGTAATATCCAACTGCAATACATTGTAATCCTGCGGCATTGTTGGCAGTTGTACAACTGACACTCTCGAGATAATTGCTATTAGTTGATGTTGCAGCTGTGGGGGTTGCATAAGTCCACGATACTCCAGAATTGGATGAGAAATAAATAATTGGCTGAGGATTGGTTAGAGTAGTTGTTTGATAGAACCCGACACTAGCGCATGTTAACGCTGTAGATCCTATACAGCTGACACCATTTAGACTACTTCCTGTTAAATTAGTAGGATAAGATGTTGGAGAGTAGTTGCTCCAGGCTTGACCTGCATTTGTTGATGTATAAACTAAAGGATAAATAACAGTGGGATTAGGATAATATCCTACCGTAACACAATTTTGTAAGTCAGTACCTAAACCACAACTTACTCCAGTCAAATTTGACAAACCAGTTGCTGCGGGGGAGGATGGGATTGAGTCCTCCCACGTTGACTGGGAGTTAAGGTAATAAGTAACAGGAGAACGGACGCCTGTGTTTGGTGTGTAATACCCGACCGATACAGCTGAAAGCTCCGTGGTAGCATTAACCGTAATATTCATTGACGCCTGATATGGTGTTCTGCTGCCATAATTGATTTGGAATGTCTGTGCAATAGTTCCGGTGGCTGTAGGTGCAATTTGAATGGCAAATTGACAACTTCCGTTGGCCGGAATACTGCTTCCACAATCATTGGCAGCGGTTGCTCGTGTTACTGGGGTTGATACCCCTGATAAAGAAAAACCCCAAGCATGATTTGCAT
>JAKBCM010000119.1 GCA_021807845.1 Pseudomonadota bacterium | reverse complement strand
GATCTAAGAAAGGATGTCTTACAATTAAGAATAGCAACGCCCGAGTTGGGTACCCCTTGTAACGAACCAGTGGTTAGACAAATCAAAGCCGGTCTTGTCAGTTGGCGTTATTTATCATTCCCTGCTAGTAAGTCATATATAAAGTAGTTACAATGATGTCAGACACCTCATCAAGGGGAAGCAAATGACTTGGACAAGTTTCTTTAAATCCCGTGCTGTAAAATATGGAACTTTGGTTGGAGGTGTTATTTTAGGAGCAGGAGCCGGGATTTCAGCAGCGCTTGCTTATAAGCTAGAATCCTTATGTGCAGCTACTGCCAATACAATCATCGAGACCATTGGAAACAATGTCACCATCGCTGAGCTCACTGCCATTGTTCGTTATGATGGCTCTAATTTCTCGATCACGCTCGATGATATCACAGCAGCGCTTCCTTCAAACCTGTTGGATCTGATTCGTGATGCCAAAGAAGTGGATCCTTATTGTTTTGAAGTACCTCTTTATGTTGGACTCTTGCTCTCGACTCTCTTTGCTGTGACATTAGCGATATCAGTCGGTAATTGTATCGCCAATCAAAAAAATGCTGGGGATGATCCTGAAAGGGAAAGGTTACTTGTGAATGCTTGACAAATAGCCAATTCATGTTAAAATATGAACTCAATGCATAATTTTTAAACCAAAAGAACTGGTAAAGGATTTTCAAATGCCCAATTTAGATCAAATGAATTTTTATAGGATTTGCTTCTATCTTTTAGATTGTTGTTGCTGTTAAACCAGCCAATCTACTAGTCATTGATCTAAACTTGTTTTATCACTTATAGGGCATATCATGTGTGCACATCATTCTAGCAAAAAAAATAATATTTGGTTTAGTACCCCCATTTTATATACCGTTATGATTCTTTTAGGCCTATTCAGTGGTCTTTCAGATATTGGTATTTTGAAGACTGTGGGTGTCTTTATTTCTGATGTCTTTATTCGGATCTTTAAATGCATCAGTTTGCCAATCATCGCCCTTTCTATCATTGTCACCTTGTCTGGATATCGTTCAGATGGGTTAATGAAAACGGTTTGGCGGAGAACCATGTGCTATACCTTAGGTACAACCTTGGTTGCAGCAGGGATCAGTTGCTTACTTTATGTGCTCATTCAGCCGAGTATGGTGCACAGTGCCATACTACCAGAAGCGAAATTACCAACTGAACAGATGAGTTATTTGCAGTATGTGGTCAATTTAATCCCTTCAACTATTTTGTCTCCATTTATCGACCAACAAGTGATTAGTGTGTTATTCATGGGAATAGTCGTGGGTATTGCGATTCGGTTTATTCCAGAGCCTGAAGCACGACAAACCATCACCCAATTTTTTCGTGGTGCACATGGTTTATTAATGGTGATCACCAACTGGGTGATTGCTATTATCCCACTTGGACTGTATGGGTTTATTACAACGACTGTGATTCAGTTTCGGGAAGGGGCGGCTTTCAAAGGCATTGGTGAGTATTTACTGATAGTCGTGCTTGCCAATTTGGTGCAAGGGTTTATTGTTTTGCCCCTGTGGTTGCGATTTCGTGGAATTGCGCCTTTGACTACCATGAGGGGCATGTTGCCTGCGTTATCACTTGCCTTTTTTTCCAAATCATCTGTGGGCACGCTTCCTGTGACGATGGATACAGTTGAGAAGAATTTGCGCGTCCATCCTGAAATCAGTAGATTTGTATTACCATTATGCACCAGCATCAATATGAATGGTTGTGCGGCATTTATTTTCGCCACAGTTATTTATCTGATGCAAAATCATGGTGTAGAAGTGTCTTATGCCACCATGGGATTATGGGTAATTGTTGCAACGGTTGCGGCTATTGGTAATGCAGGGGTTCCGATGGGTTGCTTTTTCTTGAGTGCAAGCTTACTTGCAAGCATGAATGTACCCATTACTTTAATGGGGATCATCTTACCATTTTACAGTTTGATTGATATGCTAGAAACTGCATTAAATGTATGGTCAGATTCATGTGTTGTGAAAGTGGTGGATGAGCGCGTTCGAGAGGAAGAAAAGAGGATGTCGTCATTGGGTAATGAGTCTTTCGCAGATTGAGAAATAAAGCGTGCTTAGCACGTTTAAATCTTTTTCGGACACACATTCATTGACTTGGTGAATGGTGGCATTCAGGGGACCAAGCTCAATCACTTCTACTCCATAAGGTGCTATGAATCGCCCATCTGATGTGCCACCACTGGTGGATAACTCAGGGTCTTGATGACATTCTTTTTTGATGATCTCAATACAGCTTTCAAGTAGTTTGCCTTTTGCTGTTAAAAAGGGTTCGCCATTCAAGCGCCATTGAATCGTGTGCTGCTGGCTAAAACGAGAAAATAAGGCTTCAATTCTTTGTTGCAGTAGGGATGCAGTATGCATGGTAGAGTAACGAATGTTGAATTTAAGGGTCAACTCACCCGGAATGATATTTCCTGCGAGTCCGCCTGCTTCTATATGAGTGATTTGCAAAGTGGTTGGCGGAAAAAATTCATGACCTTCATCCCAACAGGTGGTTGTTAATTCGACCAAAAGAGGGGCGATGGTGTGAATTGGATTTTGGGCTAGGTGAGGATATGCCACATGGCCTTGTTTGCCATGAAAGTTCACTTCAGCAGACAATGATCCCCTGCGACCAATCTTTATGACATCTCCAATACACTCACTGCTAGAAGGCTCGCCAACAATACAATAATCAATTTTAGTTCCCATTTTTTGCAATTGTTTCATCACATAAGGGGTACCTAGATGAAAATCATCTCCTTCCTCACCGCTGGTGATGAGAAAACCAAGACTTCCTGAAAAATGGGGATAGGATTGAATCAAACGAGAAGCTGCAACCAACATGGCGGCAAGACTACCTTTCATATCAGCACATCCTCGTCCATATAGGAGACCTTCACGCTCACACAATTGAAACGGATCTGTATGCCATTTGGATCTATCGCCAATTGGCACAACATCCGTGTGTCCTGCAAAAACGAGAAGAGGGGCTGTGTTCCCCAATCGAGCAAAAAAATTGGTAACAGGAGGGGCATTGAATGTTTGGCAATGAAAACCAAGCTTTTCTAAACATTCCATCATATAAGTCGAAACGCCTGCATCATGAGGTGTGATGGATTGGAAACTGATGAGTTTAGACAAAATGGTTTTAAGCGTATCCATCAATTATGCTTCTCTTAATAGTTCATTGATGCTGACTTTTGCACGTGTTTTTTCGTCTACTTGCTTGACGATGACGGCACAATAAAGACTGTGGCTGCCATCTTGACTAGGTAGATTACCCGCTACAACCACGGAGCCTGCAGGGATTCGACCATAACTGATTTCACCGGTTAGTCGATTATAAATTTTTGTGCTTTGTCCAAGAAAAACACCCATTGAAAGAACGGAGTCGCGCTCAACAATCACACCTTCAACCACTTCAGAACGAGCGCCAATGAAACAGTTATCTTCAATAATGGTGGGATTAGCCTGCAAAGGTTCTAGGACGCCTCCAATACCTACACCACCAGAAAGGTGAACATGTTTACCAATTTGCGCACATGAACCAACCGTGGCCCAAGTATCGACCATCACGCCTTCATCGATATAGGCTCCAATGTTCACATAAGAAGGCATTAAAACAGTATTTTTGCCAATAAAGGCTCCGCGTCGCGCAATGGCATGAGGGACCACTCGAGCACCGATATCACTAAAAGATTCAGCCTCAAATCCAGAAAATTTAAGCGCTAATTTATCATAAAACTGTGAGAAATGAGCATCAATCACTTTGTTAGGATAGATCCTAAATGAAAGTAAAATGGCTTTCTTTAACCATTGATGAGTGATCCATTGGTCGTTGATTTTTTCAGCCACACGAAGATGGCCATTATCAAGTCCTGTAATCACTTCTTCTAGTGCCTGCAGTAAGACTGTTGGTACGTTATTAGGTGAAAGCGTTTGTCGGTTATCAAAATATGTTTCAATGGTATCTTGTAGGGCGTTCATGAGTTTATTGATCCTAATAATGGCTGAAAAAAAGCAGTATACCCCTGGTACGGCGTTTCATTGATTTACGTGTCATCCCGAGCTTGCATGGGATCTCCATAATAAGTACTGTGCTATATTCAGGAGATCCCATGCAAGCTCGGGATGACGGTGCTAACGGAGCAAGACAAAATCAGTGAAACGTTGTAC
>JAKBCM010000118.1 GCA_021807845.1 Pseudomonadota bacterium | reverse complement strand
AATGTTTAACCAAACGGCTTATTAGTTATTATCCATAAACCATTACTCTTGAATATTGTCCAAGGTCAGTAATGCTTACATCATCGTTGATGATAGGATTGAACAATTGATATATAGGGATATATGAAACATACGATACAAGTTGTATTTTGGAGTTTTTTATTCAGCGCTTTTTTTTCAGAGATCTATGCAGCCAAAGAGTCAAACAACTCAAGTACGACTACGCTGCCTGTCAGTTCAAACCCTTATACCCCCGGTACTGGAGCATTACAGCGTTATATCAATAAACAATTAGGGATTAAGAATACTCATGGGTTTCATTTTGATGGTGCATGGGTAGGCGATACAAACGATTTAATGAATGGTGGCATACCAAACCCAAAACATTTGACCTCAAACAGTTTGTTCGTGATGAACCTTAATGTGGACACAAATCGTTTCGTAGGATGGAAAAATGGATTGTTTGGGACACAATTTTTACAATTCAATGGACAACCTACGAACTATGAAGCAGGTTCTGTACAGGGTTATAATAGTTTGCCAGGACCACCCCCATTAAATCGATCTGAACTGTATCAAATTTGGTTCAGGCAGACCTTTTTTCATGATAGTTTAATTGTGCGCATTGGAAAAGTGGTGCCAATCTATGATTTTAATAACGTGGTTGCACCCATACCACTTCACCGCACCAATGATATTCCCACAGTCACAGGTTTGATATATACGCCCATATATGTCAATCCTTCTATGCTTGGTGTCATCCCAGGTTATTATAACTCTGCATATGGTGTTACGGTTAATTTTGTCCCCTCACAAACGTGGTATTTATCAGCGGGTAGATACGATGGGCAACTAGCACAAGGCGTACAAACAGGCTTAACCGGTCCTCATTTTAACGGCTCGTATTTTAATATTGCCGAAATAGGGGTTAATTGGCAAATCACTAAAAACAAATTACCTGGGAAACTCGCTCTTGGCGGATGGCATCAATCAGGATTGATCACAGGCTTTCCTGATCTGAGCGAAAATGGTGCGTCTGGTTTTTATGTTTTTGGTTCGCAGCGCGTATGGTATCGAAATCCTGATGTCGATGATAGCGGTATTTCGGTGTTTTACCAATATGGGGATAATAACTCAAGTGCTTTACCTATGACTAAGTATGTGGGGGGCGGCATCACTGCTTTTGGCTTGGTCCCACATCGTAAGAATGATTCTATGGGCCTGGGTATTGCAAATGCTTGGTTAAACCAAAATAGTTTTATACGTAAGAAAGAGTTGATGTATCAAGCCTATTATCAAGCAAATATTGTTAGCTCTATCTTTGTTGAAGGTGCATTAAGCTATATTCCGGCGCCAGGAGCACTGCCTACTATCAATGCCGATTGGGCCGGAACATTACGAGCGATTATATTATTCTAATGTTTATATATAGATTGAAAGTCTGGTACTTCACTCAGTGTTGCGGCACCTGTGCCTGAGCTTGGATCATGCCGCCATGGCCAACCTGTGCTATTGAAAGGCTCCATGTCGGGTAAAATATTGGGTAGCTGATATTGTTTGGCTACCTTAATGATCACATCACGCCCGCCATTGGCTATCAACTCTGAATCCATCAAGTAGTCATCTCCAAATACGCCTTGGGATAATTGGCGATCGAACATAATTCGCGACCACAATTGCAACATATCTTTATCTGTGGTTGTAAAGCTGGTTGTTTCAAATAAAAATAATCGATGGTTGATGGCATCTTTTCCCATCCACTCTGCGAGCATTGAGAAAAGGATATTATTTTGACGTGTGACGTAAATCGTATTGGTGATAGCATACGTGTTATCCCAATCTTTACCGAGTAATTTCTTCCATTCTCCTATCACTTTCATTTGGGCTTCAACTTGTGCACTGGCACCGATTTCGATCAACTTGGGTATGAAAGGCCTTGCTTGTGTTGCAAACTTTGCTATTCCTTCCTCAGTGATTTTATTTTCTTTCAAACATGTTGATAAGGTTCCATCAATGAGTGTTAAGGCTTGGCGATAGACTTCTTTATTCTCATCGGGTACTTGTAATTTGCCCATATTTTGCAGTGCTGTTTTCACTTTGGTTTGGAATAAAGACATATTGGTGCGCCATGACTTATCGGTAGTCGATGTATGCACGTAAGGTTGCATCATATCGTAAGTGATCATGACACTATGTCCAACAGATTTAGCCAATTGGTAAGAAATTGAGGGGAACTCAGCTAATAATGGTGCTTGATGGGGGCGATATAAAGTAAGATGCCCGCCTTCCGTGCTGAAGCGTGCTACAATGACTGGAACCTTATCCAATAATTTTGCTTCAAATTGCTTAAGCTCCTGATCATAAATACCAAACATTGTGTTATTTAATGCGATAACACTCTTTTCCTCGGGTGTGATTTTAAGTGGGGCTGCGTGTAATGGAAGAGAGGACATCAATCCTAACAGCAAAGCTGAAAAAAGTTTGGTCTTTTGCATGTTTTTTCCTTAATGAAGTCATTTGATAACATACAACTGTCTAAACTATACAATTTTTAAAATGTGATTGCGAGTAGCCTTAACTTTCGCCTAACAAAACTTGTTTAAGATGTGCATATAAAGTCGAAGTTGATATCTCACCGACCAATTGAAGCGTCTGTAATTCACTACCATCAGCCGCAAAAAAAAGGAAGGTGGGTGGTGCTACGACATGAAATTGTTTTAATAAGGCACTTGTTTCCTGATTGTTGGCAGTGAGGTCTACTTTTAACACGGTGAATTGGTTTAATAGTGAAACAATTCGTTGATCTTTTAAGGTTGTTTGCTCAATTACCTTGCAAGACGTGCACCAGTCGGCATAAAAATCGAGCATCACGGGAGTTCCTCTGGCTTCTTCTAGCGCATTTAGTGTGTCTCTGACTGTTGTAACGACTCTAAAAGGTTGCCGAAAAGGCTTTTCTGTCGTTTTGCTATGGTTATCTACCAAAGGGAGTAAAGGATTGCTATGGCCAAGACTCGCACCAATTAAAATGAGTATCCCATATACCAAAAGAATAATGCCTAACCCTTGACTCATTTTTTCTAGATGGGTTTTGGTTGGACTGAGCGCGCCTAAGTAAATACCAGAAAAAATAAGCAAACTTGCCCATAATCCCATGACCAGAACAACCGGTAAGACACGTGTCATCAAATAAATAGCAACAGCGAGAAGCACAACGCCAAAAAAGGATTTGACAGCATTCATCCATAGACCGGCTTTTGGTAAAAGTTTGCCTGCAGACGTGCCAATTAATAATAAAGGGGTTCCCATTCCGAGACTTAAAAAAAACAAAGAAATACTTCCCAATAAAACATGACCACTTTGGGCAATGTACCCTAACGCGCCAATCATGGGTGCAGTCACGCAGGGAGATAAGATTAAGATAGATAAACAACCCATCACAGCAGTACTTAAATAATGTCCGCCACTTTGACTGCGGGTTAAACTCGCTATACGAGCTTGCCATGAAGTAGGCAGTCGAAATTCATAAAAGTTAAACATGGATAATGCGAGGAGTACAAAAATGAGGCTAAATAGGCTTAAAGTCCAAGGAGATTGCATGATGATTTGTAGATTGCTTCCCAAGAGAGCGACAACGGCACCAATAATGGCATAAGTAAAAGACATACTCAGTACATAACTTAGGGAAAGAAAAAAGGCTTTGCGGGTGGAGAGGTTCGCGCCATGTCCGACGATGATCCCAGAAAGTACTGGGACCATAGGTAACACGCAGGGGGTCAAGGACAATAAGAGACCAAAACCATAGAAACTAAGCACAATAATGCCCCAGCTATTTAGAGAAAATAGCTTTGTAAATTGATTTGTCTCATTGTCTTGAGTGTTCGTGGTTAGAAGTGTTTCGATGTTGCTTTCCAGACTGACATTCGTTAAGGCTAATTGATTATCTATAGTAATTTTAATTTGCTTTTTTTCGGGTGGATAACAAAATCCATCATCAGAACATCCTTGATAATTGAGGTTAAGAAGTGCTTCTCCTGGTTTTTCTCCTAGAATAGAAATGGGTAGAGTCAGTTCATTACGATAGACCCAATAAGTGCGTCCCTTTTTATCTACTTTTTTTTGTGGCAAGGGTAATGAAAGCGTTCCTAAGTGAAAATTCGCATCTGGAGGTTCTTTGAGTTTGATCCGGTTTTTATAGAGAAAAAAGCCTTCTTTGATGTGCCAGGTTGCGGTAAAGGTGTTTGGATCGACTTGATTAACTTGGAGTTGAAACACATCAGAGGCTGGCGGTGGATTTGTAAATCCAGGTGAGGATAGGAA